>CAYOMB010000007.1:0-19809 GCA_964404955.1 uncultured Dehalococcoidia bacterium | reverse complement strand
CTATAACAGAGGATGTTACTAGTCTTCTTGCAACCTTGTATACTCATAGCATTAGAGAATTAGAGGGCAGCTTAAACAAATTGATTGCATACTCTGAGTTTTCTGGGCTAAACATAAATCTAGATTTAGCAAAATTAGCCTTAGGGCTTGACGCTGAATCATATAATCTTCCAATTATTGACGTATCTGCTGAAGATTTACTAAACATTGTCGCTAAACAGTACAAGATTAGTGTAGAAAAAATACAAATGAAACAAAGTGGTAGAGCGACAGAACCACAAAAAGTTGTAATGTATTTAGCAATAGAAATCTTAAAATTAAAATATCAAGAAGTGATACCACTTTGTGGTAACTGGACAACTAAAACAATTAGAGCTTCAAATAATTGGGTAAAAAGCGAACTTCTTTCTAACAGAGATTTATTAAAAAAAATCTCTTCAATAAAGTCGATTATTTCTCCAAAACTTTCTTATAAACTCAACTAACTGGGTTTACGTTAATATATTTGTATGGCGGTTAAAAATAATAGAATTGGGTGTTTTTAAGTGCAAAAAAATCGTTATTTTTCATTGTTAGAAAACGAAAAGATTATTTATCTTTTTGGAAATCAAAGTGGTAAAATTCACACAAGTAAATATCACCTTAATGATAACGACGACTCAGAGTTTTTAACATTAACAAATTATCGCCTAGTTTACGAATCTTTTAATGATGAAAAAGAATCAACTCAAATAATTAAAACAAATGATATTACAAGTATAGAATTATCTATACCAAAAAAATCTTTTGAAGATTTAATATATGGAATAATTTTTGGTGTAGCATCACTTGTCTGGATTTGGTTTTCATTGGCCTTTGGATTTACATCCATTATTACTTGGCTCATATTATTGGCAATAGCTGGATTTTCGGGTGTTAATCTTTTTTCCTACTTTGCAACCAAAGAAATTCCTAAACTAACTGTAAAAAATGGCACAAATAATATAATTATTGACCTGCTTTCCATAAGATCATTAGCAGACTCTGGTGAAATTATAAAGCTTATCTCCAGCCAAAGTATTGGCATCGGTATACCAATACCTACAGATAATCAATAACAGGATTATCCTCGATCGATAGTCCGGGATTAACATCTAAATCAATATTGTGCTCATATTTCTTGAAATAAGCACACGCTGCTATCATGGCTCCATTATCGATACATAACCCAGGACGAGGTATAACTACAGGAACTTGTGTGACTTGCTTTTCAATTCTTTCTCTTAACCTTGCATTAGCTGCAACACCACCTCCAACAATTGCCATCTTAGCTCCAGAGAATTTAATAGCTCGATCTATTTTTGTTGCCAAAACTTCTGTAATGGCTTCTTGAAATTCCCAAGCCAATCTGGATACAATTTTTGGATCTTGGGAGATATCAAAACCAATTTCTGTAGATTTTGACCTACTTTTATTTAAAAAGGCTGTTTTTAAACCACTAAAACTAAAATCCAATCCTTCTCTTAACAATGGCCTAGGCATAATTAGATCAGAAACATCTAATTCATTTGATGCGTATTTTTGAATTTCAGGTCCACCAGGATAGCTGAGGCCAAGCACTCTTGCGGCTTTGTCAAAAGCTTCGCCTGCAGCATCATCTTTTGTTTGCCCTAGGATTTCATAATCTCCATGTTCTCTCATTAATATTAATTCTGTGTGGCCGCCTGAAGCAACCATACAAATCAATGGAAATCTTGGAACAAAATTATCCTTTTCTAACCAAGAACTATATATATGTGCCTCTATATGGTTGATTCCTAATAGAGGTTTTTTATAAATATAGGCCAGTGTTTTTGCAAGATTTACACCTATCAAAAGAGAACCTGCTAATCCTGGTCCAAAAGTTACTGCTATTTTATCTACTTCTTCCATTTTTACATTTGCATTATTTAACGATTGTTGAAGAGCTGGGATAATCGCGGCAACATGTGCCCTTGATGCCACTTCCGGCACAATTCCTCCATACTGGGTATGAATTTCAACTTGTGACCGAATAACATTTGACAATAATTTTGAACCATTCTCTACAATAGAAATAGCTGTTTCGTCACACGATGTTTCAATTCCTAGTATTATCATAATTCTCCATTCGATACCATATATTGTGCATTCTTGGTCCTTAAATACAAATTTTGGTGTTTATTACTTTGACTGTATATATCTATTTTGTTAAAATGATGTATCTGCATAGATAAACATACAACATATTACAAGACGATTAAAAGATAGTAAAACTCAATGAGAGGAATTTATGGCAACAAGTCAGAAAGATAATCAAGCTGAATATACCGCCAGTGACATACAAGTTTTAGAAGGCCTTGAGGCAGTAAGAAAACGTCCCGGAATGTATATTGGGAGTTCAGACCAACGCGGTATTCATCACCTTATATATGAAATTGTAGATAATGGAATTGATGAGGCAATGGCTGGATATTGTGACACTATCTCAATAAATATTGATGAGGAAGGCTGGGTTAGTGTTAGTGATAACGGAAGGGGTATTCCTGTAGATATTCATGAGGTTACCAAAAGACCTGCACTTGAAACTATAATGACCACCTTGCATGCCGGAGGTAAGTTCGGAGGTGGGGCGTATAAAGTTTCGGGAGGGCTGCATGGGGTTGGAGCATCTGTTGTTAACGCCTTAGCTGGAACCATGAAAGTAGAAGTCTACAGAGACGGAAAAGTCCATGTTCAAGAATATGCAAAAGGTAAACCTAAAGGGGACCTAGAAGTAACTGGCAAAACCTCCAAACAAGGAACCACAATAACCTTTATGCCTGATAAAGCTATATTTAAAAATATCGACTATGATTTTGATGACTTAGTTGCGCGATTCCGCCAAATGGCTTACTTAAATAAGGGTGTAACTCTTAAATTTACTAGTGAATGGCATAAATCAAAAGGTGCTACAGACTGGAAAGCAAATTTCTATTTTGAACTAGGTATCGTAAGTTACGTAAAAGATTATCTTAACAACAATAAAACAGTTTTAAATTCAGACCCTATACACATTGAAAAAGAAGTTTCAGAAACTATGATCGAAGTTGCTCTGCAATACAACACTGGGTATTCTGATACCACGTATGCTTTTGCAAATTGTATCCATACACCAGATGGGGGAACACATTTAACAGGGCTTCGGTCTGCATTAACTAAAGCTATAAACGATTATGCGAAAAAGCAAAACTTTATTAAAGACGATCAGCCAAGTATGACCGGTGAAGACACAAGAGAAGGTCTATCTGCAGTCGTTAGTGTAAAGTTATTAGACCCTGAATTTGAAGGACAAACTAAGGCAAAACTTGGAAATCAAGAAGTTCGTAGCCAAGTGGATTCTGCTGTATCTGAGGGTTTAGAATACTATTTAGAAGAAAATCCAATTATAGCTAAGCGTATAATCGAAAAATGCCTAACCTCTCAAAAGGCCAGAGAGGCAGCGCGCAAAGCACGCGATATGGTTTTAAGAAAAAATGCTATGGATGGTGGTTCTCTACCGGGTAAATTAGCTGATTGTCAAGAAAAAGACCCTTCATTGAGTGAAATTTATCTTGTAGAGGGAGAATCAGCAGGCGGTTCAGCAAAGATGGGCAGAGACAGAAAATTTCAGGCTATTTTGCCATTGAAAGGTAAAATTTTAAATGTTGAAAAAGCCCGAGAAGACCAAATGGTTGGACATGAAGAAATCAGGCACATAATAACGGCGCTTGGAACAAAATATCATTCTAGACTATATTCAACAAACGAATCAGATGAAACAGAAAATGATATTGATGATGGGTATCAAGAAGAATCTAAGGTACCTCAATTTGATTATGACTCACTCCGTTATCATAAAGTGATTATTATGACAGATGCAGATGTTGATGGATCTCATATTAGAACTCTCATCCTTACTTTTTTCTTCAGACATATGAGGCCACTCATAGACAAAGGAAATTTATATATAGCACAACCCCCTTTATATAAAGCTTCTAAGGGGAAAAAAGAAGAATGGCTATTTTCTGAAGAAGAAAAAGAAGCATGGCTGGTCAAAACAACATTATCAGGCGTAAAGCTGTTATCAAAAGATGGTTCAGTAAATCTTTCGGGACAAAAAATGCAATCTATTGCCAACAGACTTAACCAATTTAACAGTATTGTTTCAAGTGTTTCCAAAAATACTGGCATCCCTACAAACATTATTTTTAAAATACTTTCGTCTCAACAGATAAACTGGGTAAGTAATTTAATGTCTATATCAGAAATCGAATCAACTCATATAGAAGCCTTAATTACAGAAATAGGCTTAAGTGCTGACAAAAAAACTACAGATGAAGAAGGTATATCTACATGGGTTATTAAAAATGACAACAGTTCCTTTGATTTAAATCAAACCTTATTTAAAAATAACGATCTAAATTTTCTGTTGTCAGCATGGGAAGAGCTTAAAGACTACATATCTGTTGATAATTATGATATTGAAAAAAATGGCGAGATTTTGGAAAAAGATATTAATTGGTCTCTTTTAGCCGAAAAGATTAGTCGTACAGCTGATCAATCTGGAATAAATATTCAGCGATACAAAGGCTTAGGGGAAATGAATCCAGAACAACTGTGGGATACAACTATGAACCCAGAAACTCGAGTAATGCTACAAGTACGAATTGCCGATGACAAAGCAGAAGAATCTTTACTTGAGGAACAACACAACGAAGCAGAAAATATGTTTGTAAGACTTATGGGCGATGAGGTCGCTCCTCGTAGAGAATTTATACAGAACGAAGCTAGGAATGTAACTAATCTTGATATTTAGGTGAGTGGATGGTGGATGTAACTAAAGATACGCTGAGCTCATATGCATACAATTTATCGTTTTCAGATCTTGATGATAAAACAGTTCATCAAGTCAAAAGAACATTGTTTGATAGTATTGGTTGCCTCATAGGGGGATTTAATTCCAAAACAGCTATAATAGCGAGAAAAGTATCACCGAAAGTAAGTGAAGCTCCCGAATCAAGAATAATCGGAACAACAAATAATACATCTATAGATATCGCAGCGTTTGCAAACGCTATTGCTATCAGGTATTTAGATTTCAATGATTCCTATTTTTCACCAGGCGGTGGTCATCCAAGTGATATGATTTCTGCCTCACTAGCGGCAGGAGAATATTGTGGGTCTTCTGGAAAAAATATTATTACTAGTATCGCCTTAGCATATCAAGTTTTTTGTAGTGTATCAGATGTTGCTCCTATGTTAGGTGGTAGAGAATGGGACCAAGGTCTTTCTGTAGGAATGGGAGCAGCACTTTCTTCTGGTAAATTACTCAGTTTATCACAAGAAGAATTAGGCCATTCTCTATCTATTTCTATAGTTCCTAATCTACCTCTTCTTACCACAAGAGTCGGCGAACTATCTTTATGGAAAGGTTGTGCAACGGCTCATGCAACAAAAGCAGGGGTATTTGCATCAGTATTGGCAAAAGAAGGAATGGAAGGCCCATATGAACCCTTCGAGGGGAAAAATGGTCTATGGGAAAAATTAAATATAACTCCCGCAAAACCCGAGATAATAAGTATATCTTCCGCTATATCTGCACAATTTGAACCTTTTGGAATAACAAAAACAGATTTTAAATTTTTCCCAGCCCAAATTCTAACCCAAGCACCAACTGGCCTTGCTTTAGAAATAGAAAAATTAATTAATATAAATGAAATAAAATCCATCCAAATAGAAACATATTCTAATTGTGTAAGCACTCCAGAAAGTCATCCAGAAAAATGGGACCCAAAAACAAGGGAAAGTGCCGACCATAGCATTCCTTTTATGGTTGCTTCTGCGTTTTTGTACGGAGATATAGGAATTAACAGCTTTACTGATGAAAAAATAGCGAGTCAAGAAATTAGGGATATTATTTCAAAGCTAACAATTACAGAAAACTCTTTGTTCACAAACAAGCGACCCGAGGAATCGAACTGCAAGATGAAAGTAGAACTTATTAGTGGGGAGATTATTACTAAAGAAACTAGTTACCCCAAAGGTCATGCGAAAAATCCTTTAACCGATGATGAGCTAACAAATAAATTTATGAATCTATCAGAACCTATAATTTCTAAACAACAAGCAGACAAAATATCCTCTTTAATCTGGGACTTAGAAAATCAAAAAAACTTAACAGCCCTATTAGACACTTTGATTATCGAAAGGTGAAAAAAATGAACGAATATATTCCGAGTCCACGACAGTGGGTTGCAGATCAGGTTGATTTATATGAAAAAAGTGGCGGCACAGAAGGAATAACATTAAGAGACACAGGCCTCCCTTGTATTATAATTACCCACATTGGATGGAAAACAGGGGCTATTAGAAAAACACCTGTAATGACAGTGCAAGATGGTAAAAATTATGTTTTGATTGCTTCAATAGGAGGAGCCCCCAAAAATCCTCTTTGGTATTATAATTTAAAAGAAAACCCCTTAGTTAAAATACGTGACAGAACAGAAGTTTATAACATGAAAGTTAGGGAAGTTCATGAAGGCCCAGAACGTGAGCATCTGTGGGATCTAGCTGTTTCAGCATATCCTCCTTATAAAGATTATCAACAAAAAACAAATAGAATAATTCCTGTATTTATAGCGGAACCAAATGAAGGAGAACACTAATTATGAATGTTTTAGAATGGGATCAAATTTTAATAGGCACATCAGCAAAACCAACCTCAATAAATATCACAAAGGAAATGATACTTAATTACAAAGACTCTATAGAGGATAATACAGCTGGAAATACAGAAAGTCCCTTACAAGCATCTGCTGGTATGTTTTTTATTTATGCACCTGCGCGTCGATTAGATGTAATGCATGAAAATGGATTTATTTCTCCAGAAGAGGCTGAGCATAACAGTCGATCTACACCTTTTGTTGGTACAGATATAGAATGGAAAGGAAACCCAATTAAAGAAAACGATATTATTACAAGTACGGCTTTTTTTGAAAAAAAATGGGAAAGTTCATCTGGAAACAGGTTTTTATCAATAGGTGTAGAGGCAAAAAATCAAAATAACGAACCTGTCATTAATTATAGATATAATGTGATGTGGGAATTTTCAAAAGGACAAAAATCAAGAACACCTGGAGCTACCCAAACAGCAAACACAAATATTATCACTGAAACAAATAATTTTGATATTAATAATCTAGCTGAAGGAGATATGATCCCTGAATTGCAGCGAGCTATCTCTCAAGAAACAATCAACAAGTACCACGAACTAAACAACTGGTCCAACAAAGAACCCAGCCCAACTGCTTTACTACATGTAGACGAAGCATTCGCTGAGGCCACCGTTTTTAGTGGAACAACATTGTCTGGCCCTACTGCTGTTGGATTTATGCTTCATCTTGTAGAAAAAACTTTTGGCCAAAAAGCAATTATTAACAGCACTTTTACCGAACGCGCCCTAGAACCTGTACGCCCTGGGGATATAATTACTTACTCTGGAAAAGTGCTTACAATCAATAACAACGAAAAAACAAAAAGGGTAGACCTTGAAGTTAAGGGGACAAATCAATTGGGACAAACAACCTCTCTCGGTTCAGTAAATTTCCCTTTGTAATCAATATTAAATATCTGAGTTAAAAGGGCCTGTTCTTAACCAGTCCTCAACTAATTTGATTTCTGTGGATGAAAGATACTTGTTGTTAAAAGCCGTAAGTAATATTTCATCAATTCCGTACAAAAAGGAGTGTTTTATTTGTAATTCACTAAATCTTTCTTTGGCTAATTTTGATTTATAAGAGCATATACTATAACAGGAAAGAACCTCTATATTTTCTGAGTGAATCGCCTCCACAGAACGAATCGCCGATCCCCCTGTGCTAGTTAAATCTTCTATAACAATAACTTTTTGCCCTTTATCTATATTACCTTCAATTTGTTTTCCCAAACCATGGTCCTTCGGCTCTGGTCTAACATAAGCTAAAGGCTTATTAAGACTTTGCGCCAATAAAGATGCCCAAGGAATACCAGCTGTAGCAACTCCAACTATCACGTAATTATTAAATCCTTCTTTTTTTATCAGATCAGCTATATTTTTTATAATATCACTACGAGTTTCCACATCTGATAAAAGCTTTCTCATATCGCAGTAAATCGGACTATTTACACCAGAAGCTAATACATAGGGCATAGTTGGATCTACCACAACAGCCTTGTTTAACAAAATCTTTTCTGGAATTGTTTTATTCATTTCACTTACTATTATATAAATTATTTGTAAAAATGTACTCTTCAACGTTTTGAGGCACAAGCCCTTGCAAAGAATCCTTGTTTTTGACTTTTGTTCGAATTATTGTGCTGCTTATGTCTTCTATTTCTTCTTTGATTATGAACACTGATTGATTTATAGTTTCTGGGGGAGTGTCTCCTTTTCGATTAAATAAGATAATACCTACCATTTCAATAATTTTTTCTGGGTTTTTCCATCTATTTATTTCTTTATAAGAATCACTGCCTAAAATTAAATAATATTCTTTTTTTAATTTATCTACACCAAGCTCTTTTAGTGTGTCTATCGTGTAGGTGTTTCCTTGTCTCTCTATCTCTATATCCGAACTATAGAATGAAGGATTATTTTCTATGGCCAAATTAACCATGTTCAATCTATGTTCTGATTCTGTTATTACCTTGTCGCTTTTCATCCAGGGACTACCTGCAGGTATAAATAAAACTTTGTCTAAACCACACTCAACCATGGCTATTTCTGCTAATTTAACATGAGCTGTATGAATAGGGTCAAAAGTTCCCCCTAGTATACCGATCTTATTTATTCCCATATAAACTCTTTCTTTCCTATCCTCACATTGTCTCCTTGTTTTACTCCTGCTTTTTCAAGAGCGTCTATTACACCCATTGTGTTCAATTCTTTTCTTAACTGTATTCTTGCGGCAAAGCTTCTTTGGTCAGGTAAAACAACCAATCTTTCAGCTCTCGAATTAAAAACCACATATCCTTCTGTGTTTTGTTCTACTCTGGTTATATTTTTTTCTTCACTTAATTTAATAACATCGGTTTGCCCTAATTGTTTTTTGTATAAAAATTCCTTATCTGACAGGTGTTTGATTTTTTCTCGCACATAAGAAACGATATTCTCAGATTGTTTTTCGTATTTTATTAGAGTTATATTTTTGGAAATATTTTCTTCAATATAATCTTTTCCAAAAATATCTAACTCTTCTTTTATAAATATAACTTCTGGACTGTGCTTATATAAGGTGTTGTTTTCTATTATTTCTGAAATATTATTAATATCTATTTCTTCTTCTTTAAGTTCAAATATAAGGTTAATGACCTTACTCCTTTTAAGTAAATTTAAGATAGGCTTTAAATTTTCAGGTGTTATATCCGGCAAAGATATTAATGCTATTTGATACTTAGTCCAATTGATTTCAACTTCTCTTACTTGAAAAGGGTTATGTGGAGCAATATTAACTGTGTCGTCATTTTGATTTTTATTAATATTTGTTAGGTTTTCAAATATACTTTTTGTATATCCTGAAAAATCACCCACCACAGATACGTCCACTAATGGAAAAAGTTCCATTACTACTTTCTTTTCTTCCCCAGGCCCTCCTGTTTCTGCTAAAAGGGGTATTTTATTCCGAGATGTAGAGAATCTTGTGTTTCCTTTTCCAAAAATTCCTCCCTGTGCGACCAATAACTGCTCACCTTCTTCTATTATTTCCCCAATAATTTTCCCTGTTTCGGTATCACTTACTCTAGTACCTAAGGGAACATTAATAATATTATTTTCCCCGGCTTTTCCCGTTTTTTTCCTACTTTTTCCCTCTTCACCCCTACCGGCTTTTATAATGTTTCTTCCTTTAATTTTCCTTAAATCATATTCAGCAGTTGTTCCCCTTAAAATTACACCTCCACCACTTCCACCATCACCTCCATCAGGCCCACCTTTTGGTACATATTTTTCCCTTCGGAAACTAATACAGCCGTTTCCTCCAGGCCCACCTTGAAATGTTACATTTATTTCTGTTTCCATTATTTTTATTTATCTCTCTATTATTATTGTTATTATTATTAAATATTATATAAATATATTAATATATATACTTATAGTAATAATTATACTAATAATACTTTCTTGACATCATTTTTTGAATATATATACTTCTCATAGATAGAGTAAGTGAACTTATGGGCGATTAGCTCAGCTGGTTAGAGCGCAGTCCTGATAAGACTGAGGTCCCTGGTTCGAGCCCAGGATCGCCCACCATTAACCCTTGTAATTCAATCTAAAAAATAATACACTTACATTAGGTTGAATTTAAAGGAATGTAATGAAAAATAAGATTTTAAGTCTTTTTCAACAAAGGCCCCAACAAGAAATAGATATAGATGAAATTTTTGAAAAAATCAAAAATTCGTTTTCTGGTGGTTTTGGCGGATTTAATCCCAAAATAGGAAAATTTTTTATACCTGGTGTTATTATTGCCCTTATACTTGTCTGGACAGCAACAGGTCTATATAGAGTTGAGCCTTCTGAACAAGCAGCTGAAAAATTACTCGGATCTTTTACAAATAATCTAAGGGGACCTGGTCTCCATTGGTTTTGGCCTGCCCCTATCGGACAAGTACAAAAAGAAGTTGTAACCGAAACCAAAAGACTTGAAGTTGGGTTTAGAACGGGCCCTGGAGGTGCTGTTCAAGACGTAGGGGAAGAAGCGTTAATGATAACTGGAGATCTTAATCTTGTAGATGTACAGCTTATTGTTCAGTACAGAATCGGTGACTTGGGTGCCTATTTATATAATGTTGATGATCCAGGTAGCGCGGACAGAGAAATTAGAGAAGGTTCTCCGGATGGATTAACAATACTAGACGCTACTGAGGCATCCTTGCGACAAGTAGTTGGACAAAGAAGTGTTGATGATATCTTAACAACAAATAAAGAAGCAGTTCAGACCGATACACTCATTATGCTACAAGGAATGCTTGATAGTTATGAAACAGGTATTGAGGTATTAGAGGTGAGGTTGCAGAACGTTAGGCCTCCTGATGAAGTAAGAGAAGACTTTGATGATGTTGTTAGAGCCAGAGTAGATAAAGAATCTGTGATTAACTCAGCTTTAGCTTATGAACAAGACCAGTTACCTAAAGCAAGGGGTGATGCAGAAAAGGTTACAAACGCTGCTCAAGCTTACAAAGAAGAACGTATATTAAAAGCCACTGGTGAAGCAAATAGATTTTCTGCACTACTTGCTGAATATGAAAAGTCGAAAAATGTGACAAGACAAAGATTATATCTTGAGGCAATGGAAGAAATTCTTCCAGGTGTTAAAAAATATGTTCTTGACCCAGAAAATGAAGGAAGCTTATTACAATTTTTACCACTAAATGAAAGTAGTAGTACAACCCCGTGAGAAAACTACAGTTATTGATAGGAGCTTTGGTTATAGCTGGATTTTTTGGAATCCAAGCTCTATTTATTGTTGATGAAACAGAATATGCAGCAATAGTAAGGTTTGGTGCAATACAGCGAATTGAAAAAACCCCAGGTCTTAAATTAAAACTACCTCTTATAGAAACTGTACAAAAGTTCGATAACAGGTTGCTTAGAATTGATGTTAGAACAGAATCTATGCCAGACAAAGATCAACAATTTTTGGAGATTGACGCATATGTTCGGTATAAAATTATTGATCCTAAAAGATTCTTATTAACCTTAAGAGATGAACTCACAGCACAAAGCCGTATAGGAAACATTGTTATATCAGAAATAAGAAGAGTTGTTGCAGCTAACGAACAAACTACAATAATTGGTGGAGTTCCTGAAAAGCAAGTTGACGGCACTACATTGGTTAAGCCTAAGAAAACTGATTCCGAAGTAGCCACTCGAGAATTTATTACTAGAGAGGTTTTAATTGGTGCTAATGCCGCTGTAAAAAGTACTGAGAACAACTTTGGAATAGATATAACTGACGTAAGAATCAAAGCAGCGGACTTCCCTCTGTCTGTAGAACAAAGTGTTTACACAAGAATGAGAACAGAGAGACAAGTTCAAGCTCAAAAATTAAGAGCCGAGGGTGAGGAACAAAGCCTTACTCTTAGAGCTGGAGTTGATAGACAAATTACTGTTATTAGAGCGACTGCTGAAAAAGAAGCCAATGAATTAAGAGGAGCTGGTGAGGCGGAAGCCATAACCATATTTGCTTCATCTTTGGAGCAAGATCCTGAATTTTATGCCTTTACAAGAACTCTAGAAGCGTATAAAAATACTTTAACGGGAAATGACACCACAATTGTTCTTTCTTCTGATAGTGATTTACTCAAATACCTTCAAACACCAAACCCTGAATCTTCAACGGAGAAATAAGTATAAATCTTAGTTTATTTATTTTTTTTGTAGTTCTTTCGTATCTATTAGGAACTTTTTCAACAGGCTATTTACTAACAAGATTTGTATTCAATAAACAAAATATAAATTTTAGGCATACAGGTGCGTCTGCGATTTTAGAGAAAACAAATAATAAAACTGCTAGTTTTGTTATTGTAGTCGATTTTATAAAAGGTCTTGCTTGCGGATTATTATTGATATCTTTATCACAATCCTTAGAAATTAGAAGCATATTTCACTATTCTGCAATTAGTATGATTATCGGGCATGTTTTTCCATTTCAAACAAGAAATAAGGGAGGTAGGGGGGTCATTATTTCCGCTGGCCTTCTCTATTCAATTATTCCTCTACCAATGCTGATAGGAAGTGTTTTTATTATAGGTATAAAACTGTTATTTAAAGACTCGGCCCTTGCAGTTTTTTTCTCGATGCCAATAATCACAACGCTAACTTTTTTGTTGCCAATAGATTATCAACCATACAAATCTGATGAACTGGTGTTATTTATATGTTTACCAATAACGGTAATTCTAATTTATAAAAGAATATTCCCCAAAGATTTTTCTTTAAATTCGGTTACTAAACACAATTTCATTAACCGAATTTTTTACGATCGAGATTAAAATAATATTGATAATGGTTTTATGGGTTGTTAGACTTATGTTCATCATTATTAACAAACCCTAATCAGGAGTGTAAATATGTCCACAATGGTAACTGGAGGATCAGGTTTTATTGGAAAAAGAATTATACGTAAACTCTTAGAAAGAGGAGAAGAGGTCGTTTGTTTTGATTTAAATCCACCACAGATTAACCTGCAGCCATTTCGTGGATTAATGAAATTTTATCGAGGAGACGTGTCTCAATTATCCCATATATTAGAGGCAATAAACCAAAATAAAGTTCATAAAATAATCCATCTGGCAGCATTGCTTCCACCAGATACAGAAGAAAGGCCCCATTATAGCATGTTGGTAAATATACAAGGAACGAACAATATTTTTGAGGCTGCCCGATGGACCAATATACAGCGGGTTGTATATGCAAGTTCGATCGCTGTTTATGGAGTTCAAGAAACATTTGGTGAAAGGCCTATTAATGAAGACGATCTCCCTTCTCCGATTAATATGTACGGAATGACAAAAGCAGTCAATGATTTTTCAGCCTCTCAATACAGAAATCAGTATAACTTAGATATAAGAGGAATAAGAATTTGTACAGTTTTTGGCCATGGTAGAGTTACAGGTATGACTGGAATGATAGGCGGGTTGCTAATGTCCTTACCTGCTATTGGCAAACCTGTTGAAATGGAATTTAGGCCTGAGGAAGCATCTCCTATGATTCATGTAGAGGATGCTGCGGAGATATTTGTCAGAACATCTTTGGCAAACAAATTAAATCATCCCGTATATATAAGTGGAGGGCATTTAGCAACAATTCAAGATATGATAGATGTTGTGATGGAAATTATTCCTGATGCAAAAATAAAAACTGGTGAAAAACCTGTTCCTCATGTTTATAATGTTGATTCAAGTAGAATGTACCAAGATTTAGGATATGAGCTTGTTTCATTACAAACACGAATAGCTGAGCACATAAGTGATGCTAGAAAAGAATTATCTGAATAAGGTATTTTTTAATTATTATTCCATCCTGTAAATCAAAAACGTTTGTGTTAAACTGTCACGATTGTAATAAAAAATAGGCGGGAGTAGCTCAGAGGAAGAGCATTTGCTTCCCAAGCAAAGGGTCGCGGGTTCGAATCCCGTCTCCCGCTCCAATGAGTATTATTAAAAAAGTAAAGGATAGAGTATGTTGTATAGTCTTGAAGATCTTTCTCCGAAAATCCACGAAACTGCATTTATTGCCCCTAACGCACAAATTATAGGAGATGTGGAAATTTTAGAAGGAGCCAGTATTTGGTTTAATTGTGTTTTAAGAGGTGACTCTGGAAAAATTACTATAGGTAAGGGTACTAATATACAAGATGGAACAGTTATACATGAAGAAACAATTATAGGTGAAAATTGTGTTGTAGCTCATCAGTGTTTAGTTCATAGGTGTACAGTAGGTAACAATGTAATTATAGGAAATGGAGCATTGGTTTTTGGCCCCGCAGAAATTGGTGACAATTGTGTTATAGGGGCTGGATCTGTGGTTATTCCCGGATCTACAATACCTGAAAATTCTCTGGTATTAGGAGTTCCTGGAAAAGTTGTTAGAGAACCTTCTAAAGAAAATCTAGAAATGACAGCAAGAACTGCTGCAAATTACCAAAGAAATCGTGATAGATATTTGAAAAACTTAAAAGAGGTGAAATAATTATGTTTACAAGGTTACATCATTTAGGGTTAGTAGTAGGTGACTTAGAAGCAGCAAAAAGTCTATGGCTTGATACTTATGGTTTTTCAGTTGACGAGGAAAGGTCTCCTTTACCAGACGGTAGAAATGTACAACTCGATAATGTGAATATACTTGATATACCTGTAGGAGAAAGTGAATTAGAAATTAATATGGCCAATGATCCTAATAGTGGTACAGGGAAGTTTTTGGAAAGAAGGGGCGCTGGTCCTCATCATATATGTCTTTATTCAGATGATATGGATTCAGATGTTCAGCGACTAGTTGACGCTGGCCAACAAATTGTTGTGCAACCAACAGGAAGTGCTGACCAAGAAGGTGGCTCAAGGGTAGCTTTTGCACATCCAAAGTCTAATCTAGGTTTTTTATTAGAAATATGGCAAAATATGCCAGTTAATGGAATCGTCCCTGAACCTCCTCGAGGAAAAGGCGGAAGTTTGACATATGTTCATCATGTTGGAGTTGTATGTAATAACTTTGAAGAAGCATTAGCATTATTTCGAGACACATATGGTCTCAAGGTAGATGATATAAAGACTCCTTTACCTGACGGAAGGTTCGCTGAAAGCGATAATGTAAAAATACTTGAATTTCTTATAGGTGAATCACGCATTGAAGTTAGTGTCCCTCAAGATGACACAAGTGGAACAGCTAAATTTTTAGCAAATCGAGGGTCTGGAATTCACCACGTTTGTTTTTATTCTGAAGATATAGAAAGCGATGTAGCTAGATTAAATTCTGCAGGATTAGTACAAATTGGATCAGTAACAGGTGCAGATGAGGGCGGTAGTAGGGTTACTTTTTATCACCCAAAAAGCAATATGGGTATATTAGTAGAATTATGGCAGGATGTATAATTTAAAATTTTCTTCTTTCAAATAGAAGTTAAACTTGACAATATAGCCCTATATTGTTATTATCCGTTTCTGTTGCCTTCTATTCAGAGGCAATATTTTTATTTGGAAAGAATTAGATCATGCCTACAGTTAATCAATTAGTAAGAAAAGGTCGTTCAAATTCTCAAAAAAGGACAAAAGCTCCTGCATTGAGAGTTGTTCAAAATACCTTAAAAAATAAGATAACAAGAGGTCCAGGATGTCCTCAAAGAAGAGGAGTATGTGTTCAGGTACGAACTACTACCCCCAAAAAACCCAATTCTGCATTAAGAAAAATCGCAAGAGTGCGTTTAACTAATGGAATGGAAGTAACTGCATATATTCCAGGCGAAGGACACAACCTTCAGGAACACTCTGTTGTTTTAGTTAGAGGCGGAAGGGTTAAAGACCTTCCTGGTGTTAGATATCATATAGTTAGAGGTGCTTTAGATTCTGGAGGAGTAAACGACAGAAAACAAGGCAGAAGCAAATACGGATCTAAGAAATAGATCTTATTTACAGAAAGCAGAGAAAACCGTGTCTAGAAGACGAAGAGCTACAAAAAGAATAACAATTGCAGATCCTAAATATAATAGCCAAGAGATATCTCGGTTTATTAACAGGATAATGTTGGATGGAAAGAAAACAGTAGCTCAGAGGATTGTTTATGATGCTTTGCAGAAATTAGAAGATGATGCAAAACGACCCGCAATAGAGGTTTTTGATCAAGCTATGAGAAATGTAACACCAATTTTAGAGGTTAAATCCCGAAGAGTTGGTGGTGCTACATATCAAGTTCCTGTTGAAGTTCGTTACGATAGAAAAGAAGCCTTAGCTATGAGGTGGATAATAGGTTCGGCCCGATCGCAGTCGGGCTCTTCTATGTCCGAAAGGCTCTTTCGAGAATTACAAGAAGCTTCTAGAGGACAAGGAACATCAGTTAAGAGAAGAGAAGATTTGCATAGGATGGCAGAAGCCAATAGGGCTTTTGTTCAATATAAATGGTAGTTATATCGAAGTAAGGTTTGGATATGGAATTCCCTATTGATAAAATAAGAAATATTGGATTTATTGCTCATATTGATGCAGGAAAAACAACTGTAACAGAAAGAGTTTTGTTTGCATCCGGAATGACACATAAAATTGGAAACGTTGATGACGGTAATACTGTAACTGACTGGATGGATCAGGAAAAAGAACGAGGTATAACGATAGTTTCTGCTGCTGTTACTACTCATTGGAGAGATCACCAAATAAATGTTATAGACACACCAGGCCACGTTGATTTTACAGCTGAAGTTGAAAGAAGCCTTAGGGTGCTGGATGGAGCTGTTGTTGTTTTTGAATCTGTTTCAGGTGTTCAACCACAATCAGAAACTGTTTGGAGGCAAGCTGATAAATATGGTGTTCCAAGAATATGTTTAATTAATAAAATGGACCGAATGGGTGCTGACTTTTACCGTGCAGTAGGTATGATCAAAGACAGATTTAAGGTGGTTGCTGTACCTATCCAACTTCCTATTGGAAGTGAAAGTGAATTCAGTGGAATAATTGATTTGATTGATCAACGCGTTATTAGATTTAGTAGAGAAACAGGCTCTGGGGTTGAAGAAATTCTTGATGAAGTTCCAGAAGAGTTTCAGCAACAATTAAATGAATATCGTGAAGCAATGCTTGAAAATATTGCTGAATTTGATGAAGAAATTATGATGAAATATTTAGATGGTGAAGAACTTACTCCAGATGATATTAGAAAGTGTATCCGAATTGGGACCATAACAAATAAAATAGTTCCGGTTATTTGTGGAAGTGCAATGTTTAACTGGGGAATGCTATTAGTATCAGATGCTATTGTTGATTTCTTGCCATCACCAAAAGATATTCCTGCAATATCAGGAGTAGCACCAAGAAGTGAAGATGAAGTAGTCGTGGCACATAATGAGGATGAGCCTTTTTGTGGGATTGCTTTCAAAGTAGTTTCAGATCCATATACTGGACGTTTGGTATATTTCAGAGTTTATTCCGGCAAGGTTACTGGAGGAACATCTCTTCTAAATGTGACTAAGGGAAGAAAAGAACGTATGGGTCGAATTGTTAGAATGGTAGCAAATAAACGTGAAGAAGTAGAAGAATTAAAGGCGGGTGATATTGGAGCATCTGTGGGCTTAAAGGACACTTTTACAGGTGATACATTAACATTAGAAAATAGGCCTTTGTTACTTGAAACGATTAAATTCCCAGAACCAGTAATTTCGGTTGCAATTGAACCAAAAAGCAAAGCAGAACAAGAAAAATTGACAGATGGTCTCATTAAATTAGCTGAAGAAGATCCAACTTTTCAGACGAAATACGATGAAGAAACAGCCCAAACTATTGTTTCAGGTATGGGTGAACTCCATATAGAAGTTTTGGTAGAAAGGCTCAAACGAGAATTTAGTGTAGATGCAAACCTAGGAAAACCAAGAGTTTCTTATCGAGAAGCTATAAAGAAAAAAGCCACTGCTGAAGGTAGATTTGTTAGACAAAGTGGAGGCCGAGGCCAATATGGACATGTAGTTTTAGAAATAGAACCACTACCTGAAGGTGAGGGTTTTGAGTTTGATAATAAAATTGTCGGCGGAAAAATTCCTAGAGAATATATTCCTTCTGTTCAGGCAGGTGTTAAAGAGGCTTTAACAAATGGAACATTAGGTGGTTATCCTGTTGTAGATATAAAAGTAACCCTTTTTGATGGTAGTTTTCATGATGTTGACTCATCAGAAATGGCATTTAAGATGGCAGGCTCCATGGGTGTTAAGGCAGCTATATCCAAGGCCAATCCACAATTACTCGAACCTATTATGGGAATAGAAGTTACTACTCCTGAGGAGCATATGGGAGATGTTTTAAGTGATTTAAATTCCAGAAGAGCTCAGATACAGAATATGGAAGCTCAAAATGATGCTCAAGTACTAAAGGCACATGTGCCTTTAGGGCAAATGTTTGGATATGCGACAGACCTTCGATCTGCTACTCAAGGAAGAGCTAGTTACTCAATGGAGTTTGATCATTATTCGGAAGTTCCTGAAAACATAAGAGAAGAATTACTCGCACAAGGTTAATTACAAAGGTTTAATCATGGTAACAACAACACAACAACAAACGAATAGACAAAGAATGAGGATTATTCTTAAAGGATTTGACCATAGAATTTTGGATCAATCTGCAGAACACATCGTTGAAAGTGCTGAAAGGGTGGGGGCATCGGTTGCAGGACCAATACCATTACCTACGACTATCAAAAGATTTTGTGTTATTAGGTCTCCTATGGTGGATAAAAAATCTCGTGAGCACTTTGAAATGAGAACTCATAAAAGGTTAATCGATATATTAAATCCATCTTCTAAAACAATAGACGCTTTAACAAGATTAAATATGCCAGCTGGTGTAGATATATCAATAAAGGTATAACAATGAAGGGTATTATAGGAAAAAAAATAGGAATGACACAAACTTTTTCTGAAAAAGGAGAAGTTCAACCTGTAACTTTGGTGCAAGCAGGTCCTTGTGTTATTACTCAAATAAAAACAAAAAGCAATGATGGATATAATGCTATTCAAATAGGTTATGAAACCGTAAAGAAAGCAAATAAACCAACTTCAGGCCACTTACAAAGAACAGGTAATTATAAATATTTAAGAGAAATAAGGGTTGAAGAACTTGATGAATTACAGGTTGGACAACTATTGAATGTTCAGATGTTTTCAATCGGCGAAATAATACGAGTAACTGCAAATTCAAAGGGACGAGGTTTTGCTGGGGGAATGAAACGACATGGATTCCATGGAGGGCCTAAGACGCATGGTCAGTCGGATAGATGGAGGGCCCCTGGGTCTGTTGGTGCAGGATCAACACCAGGGAGAGTGTTTAAAGGTAAACGTATGGCAGGTCACTATGGAAACGAAACTATTACCACTCGAGGGTTAGAAGTTGTTTCTGTAGATCTAGAGAATAATATACTTTCTATTAAAGGGGCAGTTCCTGGAGCACGCGATACGTTAGTTATGGTAGCAGGTGAGGGAAACATACCTATATATGAAGCTGAACCAATAAATGAAGCAGAAGAAGTAGTTGAAGAGGTAACAGAAGAAGTTGTGCCAACGAATG
>CAYOMB010000006.1:18076-19833 GCA_964404955.1 uncultured Dehalococcoidia bacterium | reverse complement strand
TATTAGCAGCAGGAGCTTTGTCCGCAGTAACTTCTTGTTTGATTTTTTTTGGTGTTCTTACATTTTTTTCTAGAGATGGAATATTTGAATTTTACGAGTTTACTTTAAGTATTGGAGGAGCAGGAATAGCTCCGTATTTAGTATCAAGGCTACTTACAATAAAGGTAAAATTTATACTGTTTCCTTCATTTGTAACTCTATTTTTCCCTGTTCTAGGTCCTATTTTTGGAGGAAGTGGCTCTCAAACCTCAGGACAAATGCTTTCCACAGTTTTTGTATTAAGTATGTCTGGTGGATTCTTTTGGTCTTGTATTCAATTGTTTGTGTTAACTTTGTTTAGAGCAAGACGAGCAAAATAGCTATGGTCGTAATAATTCTCTTAAATCTCTAACATTTCCTAAGGATTCCAAGTTCCAAATTGTATCAATTAATTTATCAGTTTTGTCTTTACCTACAACCATCTCTAAAAGTGGTCTTTCTTTGGTTTCAACTTCATCAGTACTAAGCGGATCCTCCATAGCACCTTTCACTACTACAACATGATTTCGAAACTTTTCACCGTTATTATGATTAAATTCAACAACTCCTTGGCGTGGACTTTCTGGAGTAATTAAGCTGGGATCAGTTTCAACTTGAATTTTATTCATTATTTGTACCACATCTTCATTAGACATACGATCAAAATCATGACCAGCTTCAAATGATAAACCTCTATCCAATAAACTTACAGCTAATAAATAACGAAGATTAATATCTGGCATAGTTTGTGCATCACTTGTTAAGCGACTATCACCATGTGCTAAATATACTGTCATATTATTTAAGTCAGAAGGATTTACCTCATGATCTCTAACAATATTCAGCAAAGCATCCACTGGAGCTTGGATTGGAGAGCCTACACAATATTTCTTAATATTTGTGTCCATTATTTCATAATGAGAACCCAAACCCTTAATTAATTCTGAACGGAAGTGTTCTGAGGCAAAACAATCAAAAAAGTTATTTTGACCTTCAATTACATCCCAAACTCCACTAAATCCAGCTTCAACCATAGTTGCTGCTGTGGCACCACTTCTACAAGGCATTCCTGCAAAATCAAAAGCTTTTTCAATATGTTCCAGGTCTAATTGCCATGCTGTAATACCCGAAGCTTGTTGAGTAGTGTATGAAAGTAAGTATCTAACCTTTTTTTCATCTAATTCAATGTGAGTTCCTGCTGCAGCTGCTGCACCAAATACACCACCAATTGCATGACTACTAAATCCTCTTCCATGCATTCTTTGGAATGTACCTCCTCCAAATGCTCTCATAAATCTAGCGCACATATCATATCCTAAGGCTATAGAATTCAAAAAAGTTTTACCATCAGTTTGATTTTTTTCGCCCATAGCTAGAGCTGGCGGAATTATAGTACAGCCTGGATGAGTTCCAGAAGCAGCATGAGAATCATCTGTTTCATCTGAATGTGCTAACATTCCATTCGCTAATGAAGCAGTTACCGCATTTGTCAAAAAATTAGTCCCAATTATTTGGGACTGATCAGAAGTACCCTGTAACTTAGCATACTTGATTGCGAATTCCCCAGGAGGCAAAGTAGTTCCGGAGACCATTGCAGCTAAAGTATCTAAAATATGATGCTTTGTCTTTAGGGCAACATTATCTGGTAAATCAGATTTTTGAGCATCTATAAAATAATCTGCTAATTGTTTAATAATCGTATTGTCTATTTCAGACGAGCTCATAGGTATCCTCCAATT
>CAYOMB010000006.1:0-17976 GCA_964404955.1 uncultured Dehalococcoidia bacterium | reverse complement strand
ATTGTTTAATAATCGTATTGTCTATTTCAGACGAGCTCATAGGTATCCTCCAATTATTTAATCATACACACGAATTTGTAAAATATATTGTGTTTAAACTGGTAAGTCTATCTCATATTGGGATAGTAAATTCTCAAGAAAAGCTTTTGTGGTTTCATCTACTTCATCCAATGGTAAACGTGTATGACCCGCAGGAAATCCTACTGAATTTACACAATATTTCACCGGTATAGGATTAGCCACTGTAAACAATCCCTTAGATATAGGTAGTAGTTTGCGATGAAGTGACGCTGCTCCACCTATGCTACCATCCAATAACATTTGTATCATAGATTTTATTTGCAAGCCCACTAAATGGCTAGCAACACTTATAATTCCATACCCTCCCAAACACATAATAGAAAAAGTATCCGAATCATTCCCACTCCAAACTTTAAAGTCTTCACTAGCACCATCGATTATATAAGAAATTTGATCAAAATCTGAACTTGCTTCTTTTATACCAACAATATTTGGGATCTGACTGAGTCGAAGCGTTGTTTCTGCATTTAAATTGGTAATAGTACGGCTAGGAACATTGTATAAAATACATGGTAAATCAGTACTTTCAGCTATTGCTCTAAAATGTTGATACAAACCTTCTTGAGTTGGTTTGTTATAATATGGAACGACTAGCAATAATGCATCAGCACCAGCCTTTTTTGCTTCAGAACTTAACTCGATACTTTCTTTAGTACTATAATTACCAGTTCCTGCGATAACACTTTTACTATCTCCTAATTCATCTTTGATTTCAGAAAATAGTTTCATTTTTTCACTTGTAGATAAGGTAGGTGATTCACCTGTAGTTCCAGATACAACTAATCCATCACTACCTGATTCGACTAATGCATTTGCTAATCGTCTAGCATTTTTGTAATCGACTGAATCATCAGAAGCAAAAGGTGTTACCATAGCTGTAAACAAACGCCCTAAAGCAACCATTACAATCACTCCTTATTAAAATATGAATAGTTAGACAAGTTTATCATATTTAATCAAGTATGCAATAAGTTTTGCGCTAGTATTTCTTCTGCAATTTGAATTGCATTAGTTGCTGCACCTTTACGTAGGTTGTCTGAAACCACCCACATAGCTATTCCATTAGGGTTTGATATGTCTTTTCTAATTCTTCCAATATATACTTCATCTGATCCAGCGGAATTGCGAGCTAATGGATATAGATTTTGTTCTGGATTATCAATGACTGAAACACCAGGAAAGTTTGATAATAACTCTTTAACCGTATCCACTTCCATAGATTGACTAAACTCAATATGTAAAGATTCACTATGGGATACAAATACAGGCACTCTTACACATGTTGCCGATACTGCTAAATTGTCTGCATGCATAATTTTCTGAGTCTCTTCAACCATTTTACGTTCTTCTTTTGTATATCCATCTTCTAAAAATCCTTCTATATGAGGAATTACGTTATATCCAATTTCATGTGGATATACACTTGGTGAAGTTTTTAAACCATTATTTATCTCATCAGTTTGCTGTTCTAACTCTTTCATAGCATTTCCACCAGTACCTGAAACTGATTGATATGTATCTGCAACAACTCTTTTTATCGAATTTTTAACATGTAGAGGATACAAAGCCATAACCATTTGTGTAGTGGAGCAATTTGGTATAGCTACAATCTTTTCATGATTTTTCAAATCATTCGCATTAACTTCTGGTATAACTAAAGGTACATTTTTTTCCATTCTAAATGCTGAACTATCATCAATTACAATAGCACCACGACTAGCTGCTATGGGTACAATATTTCTACTAACATCAGTAGAAGCTGAAACAAATGCAAAATCTGCATCGTCAAAAATGTTCTCAGTTACTTCCTCGACTACAAGATCTGATCCATTAAACCTAATAGTTTTTCCAATTGATTTTGGTGAAGCACATACCTTAATGTTCCCAATTGGAAAATTTCTTTTTTCTAGTAAATCTAAAAATATTGTTCCAACAGTTCCCGTAGCTCCAATAACTACTATATTAGGATTTTTCATTTATTCATCACCTCACAGATGTATTATTTAAGATCTAGAATAGTTTCCAATCCTGTAACTAAACCCTTGATCTTAATTATTTTTTTTAGTGATAAGGAAATAGCTGGAATATAGCAATCCCTACTCAATGTATCATGTCTTAATGAAAGTGTTTGTCCACTAGATCCAAAAACAACCTCATGTTGTGCAAGTTTTCCAGGTAAACGAATACTATGGATATTAACCGTATTGTAATCGCCTCCTCTTGTACCTCGGATCGTTTCTTTGAGTGTTGGAGGTTGGATGAATTTTTTTCGATTGCTTAAAGATTTTGCTAATGAAAGTGCTGTACCAGAAGGAGCATCTACTTTTTGATCATGGTGAGTTTCAATAATTTCTACATAATCAAAAAAATCTGCTGCAATACTAGCAATATAATTCAATACAACTGCGCCTAAAGCAAAATTAGGAGCAACCAATATACCTATATCGCCTGATTTAGCTAATTTATCTAATTCAAACAAATCGTTATCATTTAAACCTGAAGAACCAGTAACCATAGGTATAGATTTTGAACTACATGCTTTTGCAGCTGTCATACAAGCTTGAGCATTAGTCAAATCTATAACAACGTCCGAGTTATAATTATCTAAAGCATATGAAATATCTGTTGTATAGGGAACAGAGTCGTTTTGTTCATTTAATACTACAGAGTTTCCTCTATCTTTAGATCCAACAAATCCAGCTATTAACAAACCGCTATCCTGTGATATAGCTTCAGTAGCGATTAATCCCATCTTTCCCATCGCTCCATGTACAATAACTTTTATTTTTGAATTATTATTCATGAAAAATCACTCTAATATTATTTAAAAACGGTTTCTATTATCTGGTCTGTCACGTCTCTTATTATTTGATCTACCTTTATAACTTCGATCTTTATCCTCCGTTGAATCTGAGCCTTCCTCAGAATCATCAGCATAAACTGCTTTTCTGGATAAATTTACTCTGCCTTGCTGATCTATCTCTTTTACTAATACTGTTATCTCATCACCTACATCAACCTCATCGGTGACATTTTCTACCCTGTAGGTAGCTAATTGGCTTATATGAACCAATCCTTCCTTTCCAGGTAACACTTCAACAAAAGCACCAAAATTCATAATCCGTGTGACTTTGCCAGTATAGATTTCTCCAACTTCAATTTCTTTTACCAAGGATTGTATAGCAAATATTGCGGCGTCAGCACTACTTTGGTCAGAAGAACCAACAACCACTGTGCCATCATCGCTTACATCAATTGAAACACCATAATCCTGTATCATACCTCGTATAGTTTTTCCACCAGGCCCAATAACAGTACCAATTTTTTCTGAAGGAACACTAATTTTTATCATTCTAGGTGCATGAGGATTCATATCAACTCTTGGAGAATCAATAACTTCAAGCATTGCATCTAATATACGATTACGTGCATCTTTAGCTTTACCTAAAGCATCTTTCATAATTTCGAAATTAATTCCCTGAACTTTAACATCCATTTGTAAAGCAGTAATCCCTTCTCTAGATCCAGCAACCTTGAAATCCATATCTCCTTGAAAATCCTCTATACCTTGAATATCAGTCAAAACTGCGTAACTACTTGAATCATCAGATAAGATTAATCCCATGGCTATACCAGCAACAGGACTTTTAATTGGAACTCCTGCATCCATTAATGATAGAGTACTTCCACAAACACTTCCCATTGATGTGCTTCCATTAGAACTTAAAATTTCTGATACAATCCTTATAGCATAAGGAAATTCTTCTTCAGAAGGTATAACAGGTTCTAAGGCACGTTCAGCTAAAGCTCCATGGCCTATTTCTCTACGACCGGTACCTATTCTTCGTACTTCTCCTGTGGAATAAGGCATGAAGTTATAATGATGCATGTAGCGCTTAGTTTCCTCTGGGCTTAAATTATCCAAATTTTGAACCATACTTAAACCAGCTAATGTAGCAACAGATAAAACTTGGGTCTGACCACGTTGAAATAAACCAGTTCCATGCGTTCGCGGCAAAACTCCAACTTCTATGGACAATGGTCGTATTTCATCTACACCTCGCCCATCTGGTCTTTTCCCATCATCTAAAATCTTATTCCTCATTGTCTTTTTTAATATTTTTTCAAATCCTTCTTTAATGTCTCCTGACTCATACTTTTCTGCTAGCTTTTCATTTAGTTCATCTTGCAAATCATCTAAAACTTCGTTTCTCTCACCCTTGGCAGCACCTTCGTCAAAAATAGATTTAACTTGATCACCAACCATATTCTTAATATCTTCTTGGAGACCTTCTATTTCAGCGGATGGTATAAATTCGATTTTTTCTTTTCCACAAGTATTTTTTATTTCTTCTATAAATTCAATTATTTCTGAATTAACTTCTCTACCTTTTTCTAAAGCATTAAGAATAATATCTTCAGGTAATTCAGATGCACCAGCCTCCACCATAACAACAGCTTCATTAGTACTTGATATAGTCAAATCTAAAGAACCTTCATTAATTTGATCGTAAGTGGGGTTTACAATAAATTCTGAATCTACATAACCTATACGACAACCCGCAACTGGACCACTAAAAGGAATTTCTGACAATGATAAGACTACAGAAGCCCCAACTATAGCTAGAATATCTAACGGGTTTTCCTGATCATGAGATACTGCAGAAATTATTACCTGCACTTCATTTCTAAATCCTTTTGGAAATAACGGCCTAATTGATCTGTCAGTTACTCGAGAAGTTAAAATTGCATTCGTTGGTGGCCGTGCTTCTCGTCGGAAAAAGCTACCTGGTATCTTCCCAATTGCGTAAAGCCTTTCTTCATAATCAACAGTAAGAGGAAAAAAATCCATTCCTTCCCTAGCATCTGCAGTACAAACTGTTGCTAATACTACTGATTCACCATAAGTTACCAATGCAGCAGCTGAGGCTTGTTCTGCAAATTTTCCTACTTCAATTTTTAATTCTTTGCCACCTACGACTTTAGAAAAAATATGAGCCATAAATAAAACTCCTAACTTTAATTAGCGAGAGCACATTAGTAAATAAATTGAAATAAAAATACCTCTTCAATTTCTTGTAGAGGTATTATCTCCTGATGCCTAAGCGGCTAATAAGAGCCCTGTATTCAGAAACGTCATTACGACTCACGTATCTAAGTAATCGACGTCTTCTACCAACAAGTTGCATGAGACCACGTCGACACTGAAAATCTTTATGATTTGCCCTTAGATGATCCGTTAACCTATTAATCCGTTCTGTTAATATAGCTATCTGTACTTCTGAAGAACCTGTATCAGTGTCATGTTTTTGGTAATCTTTTATAACTGAATTCTTTATTTCTTGAGTAACCATAATCCTTTAAGGTTTTTTATATACTTTCACTTTGCTTTATTATTACAATAAGAAAATATAACATATGGTAATATTTAAATCAAATTTATATATACTATTGGAAGAGTACGTATTTAAAAGTAATAATCAGAGGTATGGATGGACGCAGAAATAATAGCTTCAGGGACCGAATTACTGATGGGAGAAACACAAGACACTAATTCCTCATTTTTGAGTTTACGATTGCCAAGCGTTGGATTACAAGTAAGGAAAATCACTATAATTGGTGACGATTTCGAAGAATATAGTGAGGCTTTGCGTAAAGCTTGGGAAAAGTCATCATTTGTTTTTACTACTGGAGGATTAGGCCCAACAAAAGATGACTTAACAAGGGAGGCTATTGCTAATCTAGTGAACGAAAAACCTTCCGTAGATGAAAACCAATTAAACATTCTAAAGAAATTTTTTACTGCTAGAAATTCCGACATGCCTGATACGAATATTAAACAATCTTGGCTAATTCCTTCTGCAACAGCTATAGATAATCCGAATGGAACTGCTCCTGGATGGTGGGTAGAAAAGAATAATAAATTTGCCATAGCCTTACCTGGACCTCCTCGTGAACTATATCCAATGTGGGAAAATGAAATTAAACCTAAACTTATTTCCATACTCGATAATGAAGTTGTTATGACAAGATCATATAAAACAATTGGTCTATCAGAGGCAAGAATCGATGAAATGGCCTCACCTATAATAGGTAAGGAAAACCCATATGTTGGAATTTATGCCAAGGAAGATGGAATTCACATAAGAGCAATTGCAAAGGCTAAAGACCAAGATACAGCACTGAATATTCTGAAAAATGTCGATGATTCTGTTGAACAAATTTTCGGTTCGTATGTATGGGGAACCGATGATGAATTACCTGAAGAATCACTATTGAAAATTCTAATATCAAAAAATAAAACTGTTGGACTTATGGAGTCATGTACTGCAGGAACTATTGCTAATAAGATTACAAATATTGATGGGAGTTCAAATTATTTTTATGGTGGTTTAGTTTCTTATTCAGACAATACTAAAATTCAATTTGGTATTAATGAAGATTCTATAAAAACTTTTTCTTCAATTAGCGAAGAAGTCTGTAAAGAAATGGCAATAAAGGCTAGAGAGATTTTTAATACTGATTATGGTATTTCTACGACTGGAATTGCAGGAAATCAACAAATTGAGGGAATAATACCTGGAACAGTTTTCATTGGTATTGCAGATGGTACAGATGTAAAAATCTCAAAACATTTATTTCCTTCAAATAATCGTAATGCTGTCAAAAATAGAGCTTCTACAATGGCTATTCTTTCCTTAATTGATTTTATATCTGAAAGCATATAAAATTCATAAACTCGATGATTCGATTTTTTTCAATGAATTGTGATAAAATTAACTTAGACTGTTGAAAATATTATTTGTGTTTAAACTAGACTGAAGCACATTTTGTATTTAATTTATTAGGAGAAAAATATGGCAAACTATTCAAAAAATGAAGCTCAAGAATGGGCTTGGGAAAATCTCAAGGGGCAATGGACAACGCTTGTAACACCATTTGATTCCAATAATAATATTGATGAACTAGGGTTAAGAAAGAATATTTCCTATACTCAAAGTTTAGGAACAAAAGGTGCAGGATGTACTTGGGGTATGGGTGAATTTTGGAGTCTTAGTCAAAATGAAAGAAAAACTGTGATGGATATTACCTCCGATCAAAGTAGATCAAATTGGCTAATTGGATCCCATATCAGCCATACATCTATGGTAGACATGCTTGATTTAGCAGATCATGCTGAATCCACTGGGTTTGATTTGCTCATTGTTGCAGCACCATACATGGTTGCTAGAACTGAAGAGCAAGTAATTGAATGGGTAAACACCTTAGCCTCTCAAACTAATCTTGCTATAATGTTTTATAATTCTCCTCAATTTAATATTGTAATGAGCCCACAAGGGCTGAATAAGTTATGTCAAATACCAAATGTAGTAGGTGTAAAAGAAGCTAGTTTTAACCAACAAACTTCCATAGAAACACATTTATTAGTTGGTAACAAAGCAATAATAAGTACTCCTGATGAATGGATATACAGAAAAGCCGAATCACTAGGATTCAAACAACAGGTAATGTTTGCAAATACATCTGACTGGAGATTTGACACACCAAATAATAACAATTATGTAAAATTTATTGATAAAGCATCTGAAGGGAACATAGATTGGGATTTCTATGATAAAAACATAAAATCAATTAAAGAAGTGTCGGATAAATGGTGGGGATATACTGTCAAGAAGTTTGGTGGCGCTTTACCATTAACTCTCGTTAAATATTGGGGAGAATTAATGGGAATGGCTAGCGGAGGTGTTCGCCAACCTTTTTCAGACTTGTCTGACCTTGAAAAAGAACAAATTAAGTCAGATATCACCTCAGTAATTTCTTTGGATAAATCCCCTAATAAAACACAAGGTAATTTAGCTGGTGAGTTGAGTTCAAACGTCTATACTACTGATTTAATTCCTAAAAATGGAAACGGACACAAAAATGGCAATGGCCATAAAAATGG
This sequence comes from uncultured Dehalococcoidia bacterium, assembly GCA_964404955.1. GTDB lineage: Bacteria > Chloroflexota > Dehalococcoidia > Lucifugimonadales > UBA6952 > UBA6952. The sequence continues at coordinate 9,950 of CAYOMB010000006.1, read as the reverse complement.
CCTTGGCTCTTTTTCTGATGCTAGACCAACAGGATTTGATTCTGGAATGATGCTAATGGTGAGTGTACAAGATGTAAATGAAGCTCTTGAAGCAGAAAAAGGTGGAGCTGATGTTGTTGATGTAAAAAATTTACAAGAAGCAATGGTAGGATCAGGACATCCACTCATCGTTAAGGAAGTACGCGAAATTATACCTGAAGAAAAACATGTTAGCGTTACTCTAGGAGTAGTGCCTAATCAACCTGGTACAGTTGCAATGGCAACTCATGCAGCAGCGTCATTGAAAGCTACATCAGTTAAAGTAGGGTTTATCAAAGCTGATTACGAAACTGCACTCAATGTACTAAAAGAAGCTAAAAAAGCTTTAGATGGTAGTGAAACTAAGTTAATTGGATCCTTATTTGCTGATAATGTTCTTTATGAAGAAGGACTAGATCCTGAATGCATGGTCACCCTTGCTAAAGAAAGTGGTTGTGATGGTTGGCTTATCGACACTCTTACTAAAGATGGTAGAAATTTATTCGACTTTATACCTGAAACAAAACTAAGAGAAATGGTTTTTGAAAGTAAAAAACTGGGTCTAAGTACTGCTTTATCTGGGCATCTCAAATTAACTGATCTTGATGAACTTGCACGAATAAATCCTGACATTGTTGGTGTAAGAGGAGCTGTTTGCTCCACAGGCGACAGAGATAGAGCTGTAGCCTGGGAAGCTGTAGCAAAATTCAAATCAGAATTGGATAAAAGAAAAAGTGGTGAAATAGACGTACATAACCAAACAAGTGTAAATTCAGACGAATGGAATATCATTGATGGTAGAGGTAAGACATGTGCTGGAGTTTTATCTGCATTAACAAATCAAATAAAAGAAAACCCTTATTCCTATGTAGAAGCCATTTTAGCTGATGCCCTAAATATATATGATGTAATTGTTTGGGCTGAAGAAGGAAATCATGAAATTGTAACTAAACGTTCTGAACCTGATGGAACAGTCAGGGTTCTTTTCAAGCCAAATACAATGCGTTTAAAAGAATCCTCAAAGTAATCTTTATAGGAACATTAAAAGTATGGCGGACTTATCCGATATTTCTATTTTAGATCATCAAGAAATAAGCGATTTTATTTTTATAAATCGTGATAGTTGGAATTCCCCTCAAGAATCATCGGAAGATCATTTGATTGAAATAAATAATGAAGCATCAATTAGTGCTCGATTCTATTTCAAAAATTCTGATTCAACGAATATTCTACTGTTCCATGCTAATGCTGAATTACCTATAGACTATGATGGTTTAAAGCAAGATTTCTTTAGTATGAATACAAACCTTTTTGTTGTAAGTTATCGTGGGTATGGCCAAGGTATTGGCACACCAACAATAATAAATTCACTTAATGATTCTGAACATATTTACAACTACTTTAAAAACGTATTATCAGAAAAAAATGCTAAAGGCCCAATAATAATTATGGGTAAGGCAGTAGGATCTTTATCTGCGGTTTATGTTGCATCTAAAAATGACCAAGAAATATCCGGTATAATTACTGAAAGTTCATTTTCAAGCCCAAAATACTGCGCTGAAATATCCGGAGTAGAACTAACTCAAGACCAACAAGATAAACTAGAAAGTTTTTCCAAAAAACTTTCTAGTTCAATAACAAGTCCTGCTCTTTTAATTCATGGAGAAGCAGATTTTATGATTCCAATTACCGAAGCACAAATTCTCTTTGATCTTTTAGGCAGTAAAGCAAAAGATATAATTACTATACCTGAAGCAGATCATGGTAATCTAGTAATACTTGGTGAAGAATATTACTGGTGGGCAATTGAAGAATTTATCTATACTCACTGTAATATAAGCCCATACTAAAAAGTTAATTTTCTATAAAGAGTCGGTAGCCTTGTTGGTAAAGATGAAATGTCATCTAGGATCTCATATCCCATATCTTGACACATAGTCTTCAAATAATCATGTCCCGACTTATCAACTGTCAGACAAAAAGGGGTAATCCCTTTATGCCTAGCTTCAATTAATGCCATTCTAGTGTCATGGACAGCGTATTCTTTTTCTACACCTTCTCTACTATATCCCCTATCTTGAGGTCTTCCATCACTTATTAAAAATAAAACTTTGGTCCGAGAATCTTGTTTTGCAAGCTTTGAAACAGCATGTCGTATAGCTGGACCCATTCTAGTTGCATGTAATGGAGAAACTTTATCAATACGGCGTTTAATTCGTTCATTGAATTGTTCTTCTAAATCTTTAATAACGTAGTACTCTACATTTTCTCGACCATATCCAGAAAATCCATAGATACCATATCTATCCCCAATTGTCTCCAAAGCGTTAATAAGTAAAACGATGCTTTCTTTTTCTAAATCAATTATTCGTTTATAGCTACGTTTATTTTCTGCACCTCGGCGGGCTCTAAGCCAAACCATATATTCAACAGGATCATCTGGTGCATCCCAATCATCTGGATTTTTTCTTGATTCATCTATTGCTTCTGCTGTAGAAGCACTCATATCTAAAAGAAAAGCTACTGAAACATCACGTTCTATTTTATTTCGTCTCCAATGTACTTTATCAGAAGGAGATTCACCTGCCCATTTATCTATAATTGATTCAATAACAGCATCTAAGTCAAAATCATCACCATCTGGTAAATGTTTTATTTTACGATAAACTTCTGGCATAAGCATTTCAAATTGCCTTTTTATCTGGTTCATTAATTGACGATAGTCACTAACTGTTTGTTGATAGAATTCAGTGTCACCTTCGGTCATAGGTTTTTCTTTTACAAGACACCATCTAGGTCGATAATCAACTGCCCGGAAATCCCATTCATCATAAACATATGATTTTTCTTCTTGTACGGTTAATGATTCACCTTCATCATCTTGATGAGGTATTGGAGCGTATCCTTCCTTTTGCTGATCATTTTGAGGAGCTTGAGATTCTTTCATTAAATTTTGTATAAAGTTTGATAACTCTTCATCAAATTGGCCAGATTCGGCATCGAGTTCCAGTTCTGCACTATCTGCAAGCATTTGTTGAAGCATTTCTTCTGTAATTTCGATACCTTCACCCATTGAGGATTGGCTGTCAGTTTGATTAAGTTTCATTTTTTCCAATAATTGACTAAGCTCAGGTTTGAAATCTCCACGAAAATCAACTTGAGGAGGAGATTCATAATCCTGTGACTCTCCTAAGTCTCCAAAATCTGGAGAAGAGTTGGCAGTCATCTGTTGCAATAAATTTTCCATCTCCTCATTTGACATTTCTTCTTCAATTTCTGTATCAATTTCAGACCAGTCTTCTTCAGGTAGTTCAGCATTTGGAATTTCTGCAATTAAGTCATATATCCGTAAGGTAGCTTCGGCAGAGTCTTCAACAGTAGTATCATCAGAAAGAACTTTGTTAAAAATTTGCAATAATAATTTAGCCTCTTCTATATAGGCTGTAGGGCAAGGTAACCCCTGAAATTGTTGCAGACTAAATCTAACTAAAAATTCTACCATTGCTTCTTGTAATGGCATTTCTTCGATATCTGGTCGGTCTTCCATTGAATCTTGTTGAATTCTTTTATACAAACCAGACATTCCTGGATACTTATTTCTAATTTCATGATCTAATCTACCGTCTTCAACAACCGTAAATAAATCTAATGCTAACTTTCGATTGGGAAAAAGATTAAAGAATCTTCCCATATCAGTAACATATGTTTTTTCGACACTTTGTGAAGAAGTTTCTTGATTGTTATCAGTAATATCAATTTCAACATGATTTTTATGTTCTGCAATTGCTTCAGATTCTCTTTGCAATCTACTATCAATAAAATTTGAGGATTCTTGTTCGAAATCAAACTCAAAACTCCCAAATTCTATATGTGCTACTTGATGAGTTGAGATAACTTTAAATAATCCAAAATTGAGGTCTTTATTATCATAATAATCAGAAATATGAGGCAAATAAACAACATTTCCTTCAGTTGTGGCATGATTTTCTGATACCCAGCCTATGTTTTTGGCAGCGAGTTCAGCACTATTACCTATTTCAATGTCTGCTCCTGCAAGAGCCCGGCAATAAATTCTTAGTACTCCTTGTACTTTTTCTAATTCTACAGATGACGACAAATCATCAATTACCTTTTCAGAAGTTGTAGATTCGATTTTAAAAAACGCTAATCCACCTTCTACATTATTGTTTAATAATTCAACGCCTCTATTAAACCAAACTTCAATTTGGTTAATAGTAATTTGATTTACCAATTGAGGTGCATTTTGTAAAAATGCAAAAACAGCCTCACTTGATATTGGGAGTAATTGTTCAGCTAGATCTAAAAATTTACTCTGAAAATTTTCATCTAAACCAGATAAGGACCGAGAGGTTTCATTTAGAAATAATGAAAGATTTGGTAGGTTATTTTTAGCTATACTTGCCGATAAGTTAATGAACCGTCCACGTTGTGATTGTTCAAAACTTTGAATAAATCTCGGGGCATATTCAAAACAACTTTTAACCTCTCTCCAGTTATTTTCAGCCACAGAGGAAACCATTTTTATGAAATCACTTCTATTCGAATCTATTGATGGGAGAACATCTTTACTTAGTATCAAACATTCAGTAGCAACATCAATTGATTTTCTCGAGATTAATTCTACAAAATCTCCAAATTCCCTTAATTCTATATCAGTTAAGTCTTCTAATATTGAACCTGAGCTTTCAAAAAACTTTGAGGCAAGAGCACTTGATTTCCATGTTCCCTTATATAGCCGACTTCCTAATTCTGCCCAATCAGACATCTTCTTGGAATTAAGATTCTGTAATCTTGATCCTGTACTTGATTTAAAAAAAGATACAGCTAAACCAGGCGACTGATCGCATAAATTTAATCCGCATTGACCCCAATGTAATAAATCCGCACCCGAAACAAACTTTGATACATCCAAACTTGCCTTATAATACTCTGCAGCAGCTTCCCATGATCTAACAGTTTTCTGTGCAATTTGAACACCTTGTCGAGCCCAACTACTAAAATATGGTTCTTCAATCATAGAACTCATACTATTCATGGCAGTTTTAAATTCATCTAATACAGAAGAAGGAAATTTGGACAACTCTAATTCAATATCTTTTATTTCTTCTTTCATTTTATATCCTTTTGGTCCAACCAGATTTCAATATAATATCTAGGAATTGTTTTAGCATTCTTGCAGTTGCTCCCCAGATTATGTGATCATTAAAGAAATAAACTCTCGACTGAAATTCCTCTTCTTTATCTTCATAATTTTCAGGATTTAAAAGTAATTTTATCGGAACTTCTAAAACTTCAGCCACTTCATCTATACTAGGAGTAAATTCATATGGATATGGAATAGTTCCTACAAATGGATGGATTCTAAATCCAGCACGTGTCTGAGTTTCGCTCAAATCTCCTATTAATGTAATGTCTTTAATATCGATACCCATCTCTTCGAAAACTTCTCGTTTTGCAGTATCAGTAAGATGATTATCCTCAGGATCTTGTGCACCTCCTGGAAAGCATATATCACCTTTATTAAATTCTACTAATTCTGTTCGTTTATTAAACAAAATACAGTAATCACCATCTTTAGGGTAAAGTAATAAGCATACTGCTGAATTCCATAAAGTATCATCAGACAATATTTCTGGATCAGAAGAACTTAATATTGTACTTAATTCAACTAAATCTGGACTCAACAAATTTATACCTCCCTATTCAAAAATAGACATTATTACTTCTGTAATACTTTTTTGTACCTCTTGATCGTCAGTAACACCCCACACTACTGCAGATTGACATGCTCGACGAGGTGGTATTCCATGCTTTATCAATTTTCCCGCATAAATTAACAACCTTGTACTAGCGCCTTCCTGCAAACCATGATCTTTTAAGTTTCGTACTTTTTCTCCAAGCCTTGCCAATGATTCTGCCATAGCTGTATTAACTCCACTTTCGTGAGCAATTACTTTTGATTCAGAATCTTGGTCAGGGTAATCAAATTCCAGAGCAACAAATCTTTGTCGAGTGCTATGCTTTAAATCTTTTAATGCACTTTGGTATCCAGGGTTATAAGACATACATAATAGAAAGTTATCATCAGCCTGAACTACCTGTCCTCTTTTCTCAATTGGTAATAATCTTCTATGATCAGTAAGTGGATGAATTAAAACAGTAGTATCTTTTCTTGCTTCTACTACCTCATCAAGATAGCATATAGCACCATGCCTAACAGCACGTGTTAAAGGACCATCAATCCATTTAGTCTCTTCACCTTCAAGTAAGTAGCGCCCAACCAAATCACTCGCGGTTAAGTCTTCATGGCAAGCTATTGTTATTAGAGGTAATGCAGAGCCTTGATCAGAGTTCGCCTTTGTTGTTTTAATTTTAGTTAAAGGTCTTCCTAAACGCCAAGCCATATGTTCAACAAATCTAGTCTTTCCACATCCTGTTGGACCCTTAAGTAATACAGGGATCCTTTGCTTATATGCAGCTTCAAACATCTCCACTTCGTCAGTTACAGGAACATAAAAGGGTTCTTCATCTACAGTATATTCTTCAATCATAAATTCCTGTGCTAAATTGCTATTATTTTTCTTTTGAGTCACGTTACCCTCCCGTTTACTCTTGATTGCCATAAAGTTTTGACTGTTTCTTCAAGTTGTTCAATAGTTCCATCATTATCAATTACAATATCAGCATGTTTTTCACGATCATTGTTAGACATTTGAGATTCAATTCTTTTGATAATTTCTTCACGAGAAAAATTATTTCTTAACTGAACTCTTTCTATAACAACTTCACGATTCGCTTTAGCCAACCATATTTCATCAGTCAAATCTTGCCAATTTGCCTCAATCAATATAGCAGCTTCTAGCACAACAACATTAATACCTTGATCAGCGAGGTTTTGAATTTTCTCTTCGACTAAATCATGTATGATTGGGTGCATAAGTTTATTAAGTTTTTCCATTTCACTAGGATCACTAAAAACGATACTTCCCAATTTCTTCCTATCAATTTCATTTTCAGGCCCAACTATATCTTGACCAAAAGCTGAAATTACCTTTCTCCAACCTTCAGAATCAGGAGTATATGCTTCATGGCCTACCTTATCAGCATCTATAACGTCAACACCTAAAGAATTAAGTATCGCCGATACAGAACTTTTACCAGACCCTATTCCACCGATTAAGCCGATCACAAACATAATTTTTCCTCACAAACCATCGAATAATTGTACATTCCAAAAGAACTTAGGGTCAAGCAGGAATTTGAGAAAATTTACTTTATAATGACTTAGTTAAGAGTTTGGTTTAATATATATAAAAAAAATTACTACAACCGATTTACTTTAACCCATTTAGAAGATCATCAATGGTAAATGAATTACAAAAAATACCTAGTGTAGATACTGTATTAAGAGACCCTGTAGTAGAAGAGCTCTGTAACATATTTTCTCGCCCTTATGTTACTAGCACAATTCGAACTGTCTTAACACATTTTCGTTTGAATATGAAAAATGGAAATAATGCTCCAAAACTATCTGAAATCATTTCCAATATAGAATTCTATATAGGGAACAACTTAAATAGTTTTCCAAAATTAATAATTAACGCAACTGGAATAATACTTCACACAAATTTTGGACGTGCTCTTTTAAGTAAAGAGGCAACAGACTCGATAAAAAATATTGCGAGCAATTATAGCAATCTAGAATTTGACGTGATTTCTGGACAAAGATATCAACGACAAAAACACATTGAACATTTAATTAATTATCTAACAGATTCTGAGGCTTCAAATGTAGTAAATAATAATGCTGCCGCATTAATACTTACTCTCACTAGTATTTGTGAAGGTAAAGAAGTAATTATTTCTAAAGGTGAACAGGTCGAAATAGGTGGAGGGTTTAGAATTCCAGATATTGTAAATCAAAGTAGGGTTCATATAAAAGAAGTTGGCACCACCAATAGGACCTATTTATCAGACTATGAAAACGAAATAAACGAAAACACTGCGGCTATATTAAAGGTTCATCCAAGTAACTTTAAAACTATAGGTTTTACAAAAAGCCCTGATTTGAGTGAACTAGTAATACTTGCTAATAAATACAATATTAAAGTAATTAATGATTTAGGGTCAGGATGTTTAATTAATACTGAACAATATGGAATTGAACACGAGCCAACTGTGCAAGAGAGTGTGTCATCCGGAAGCCATATCACCTTATTTTCAGGGGATAAATTAATCGGAGGACCTCAGTCAGGAATAATTATTGGAGAACAAGGATTAATCGACAGGACAAACAAACATCCACTAGCAAGAAGCTTCAGGTTAGACAAACTAAATTTGGCAGCATTACATACTACTTTAGAACATTATATTAAAGACGAAGTAGAAAAAAAGATACCAGTATGGAAAATGATTAAAATGAGCAAAAGAGTACTTTTAACAAAGGCCCATAAGTTACAGAAATTAATCAAATATAAAACTTCAATTGAAGGGGGTTTGTCCCAAATTGGGGGCGGTAGTTTACCAGGACAGGAATTAGAAACATATGTTTTAGCAATAGAAGAGAAAAATATGCCTTTACCTCAAGAAGTATTTAAGAAAATACTAAGAGAATCAAACCCAGCTATAATTGGTAGAAGCGAAAACTCGAAGTTATTATTTGACCTTCGTACTATTCAAACAGATCAAATTAACACAATGGCTAATACAATAAATAGCATTAACAGCAAAAAGTATTAAATAAGCGTGGCCAACTAACATATAATTCAGTTTTGATATGCTTTCTTACACCCTAAATTAAAATAAATACATGAGGTTTACCTATTCAGTAATGTGTCAATTGCAGATACTCAGAGGGAGAACTGAGATAAGTCCGTAATGTCAGAGAAATATTGGCCAATTAGAATATTCAGAAAAAAATAGTAAAGTACATTAAATAATAAATATCATTGCATATATTCTAAATATTATATAAAAATATTACATTAAAGATAATAAAAAGTTGCATAAATCATTCATGGCTTTTTGGCTTTTATCCAAGACACCTACCTGTGAAAAAAAGCCATGCATTACACCAGTAAATTCAATAAGTGTAGAGTTGACATTTGAATTCAATAATTGATTGTGATATTCAACTCCTTCATCATGCAAAGGATCGTGATCAGCAACAATAATCATTGTTTGGGGCAAATCTGAGTAGTCGGGGTATTTCATTGGGCAAACATAAGGATCATTTAAATCCTCAGGGGAATTAGTATATTGTTCCCAAAACCATTGCATAACAGAAGATGTAAGCATATATCCAGATTCATTCGTTATGTAAGATGAACGAGTAAAATTAGAATCCAAGCAAGGATAAATTAATAGTTGAGATTGTAATTTAAACACTCCTTCATCGTGAGTCTTTAAACAAACAGCTGCAGCCAAATTACCTCCAGCACTATCTCCCCCGACAGAAATCCTTTTTTGATCAATATCCAATTGATCTGCATTTTCATACACCCATTCTGTAACACCATAACAATCATTTAAAGGTCCAGGATATTTCGTTTCAGGGGCAAGACGATAATCTACCGATAAAACAGCAAATCCCGAGCCGAAAGCTATATGTCGGGCAGTACCGTCTGAGCCATCAACACTACCTATTACCCATCCACCCCCATGAAACCAGACTATTATAGGTAGTTTTTTATTTAACTCTGGCTTGTACAGTCTACAAGGAACATTTACATTATTTAAGGTGATATTCATATCCTTTACGAAAGGTAAATCAGGACCAGGTAAACGAGGTCTAGAAGCATAATTTTCCCGTGCTTCCGCTGGAGTAACAGTATTAGCTGGGGGTAAATTTTGAGCCTTAATTTGTTCTAACAATTGCTGTGATTGTTCATCTAATGCCATCAAATTTCCCT
>CAYOMB010000005.1:0-20314 GCA_964404955.1 uncultured Dehalococcoidia bacterium | reverse complement strand
GGTACTCCTACAAATAATACAACGATTACACATATTACAAGCATTAATAAAGCAAATCGAAAAATCTCAGGTCCAGGCACATTTCCTTTACCAAATACTAATATCCCTGATGTGCCAGCAGATACATAAAAAACCACACCATCTCCCAATATTAATGCCATCAAACCTGTAATAATTGGATCTATACCATAAGTAGTTCCAATTAAAGTTGCTAAAGGTATTACTATTGCAAGATATCCAACAATGTTGGGTATTAGAAAACGTATAACAGAACAAACTACTGTTAACAACAAAAGTACTGTAAAAGTACTATTACTGCCTAATTCAACAAAGCTAGTTGTTAGGTCTTTAATCCAATTTGCCAAACCTGAATCTGTTATCGCAAATGCTAAAGAAAACGAGGCAGCGATCAAAATAATGGTGCCCCAATCAATACCATGCTCCACAACTTTCCAAGAAACGACACCGAATTTAGGTAAAAGCAATATTATATTTGCAATAAGTATTGGAATTGCGGGATGAATATCATGAAAAGAATCAGTAAACCATATGACACCTGCAAAAAGTAAAAGCACAATAACTTTTATTTGGTCTGAATTTAAATTGGTTTTTTCCAAATTCCAATTTTTCTTTTCAACAGATTGAAACCCTTTCCTATATATAAAAAATAAAAATAGCCCCCCAATAAACAATATGGAATAATAAGGAATACTTAAGAGAACAAACCATTTAAACCAAGAAATATTCATATCTAGCAAGCCTGCTGCTGCAATTGGAGCAATACCACCTGTTAATACCGCAGAAGATGCTAATCGATTCAGAGAACCTAATGATAGCGTTACAGCTTTTCCAAAATCGCCAGCTGGGTCAATCTTCCATAAATTAAAAACCTCATCATAAACAGGAACCAAAATAGCATTCCTAGTTGTAGCTGAAGGAATAAAAAATGTTAGTACTACAAAAGAAAGTAAGGTTTGAAAGAAAAGTAATACAGGGTTGCTTTTTGCTAACCCTATTAATACATACGCCATTTTTTCTCCCAAACCAATTTCTCTAACAATCACACCCATGCTCAAAACCCCAAATAAAAATAGCGTTATAGGATTTGAGAAACCAATAAAAACGTTAGCGACACTTGTTTTGTCTGCAAATAATCCCAAGATTGTAATAGCCAACAAGCCTGTAAGAAATGCAGGTATTATCTCAGTTATCCATAAGGATATTGCGAGAAGCAAAACTACAAATGTAATTCTTGCATTGAGGGCTAAATCCAAATCTAATAAATTAAAACCAATGAAAACTATAAAAAACACATTAGAAAATACAACTAATGATAATTTTATTGAATTTGAACTCATAGCCACACCCAATTATATTCAAGATTTTAATTACTAATGTCTTTAACAACTTTGCCTTCAATAATAACAACTTTAATTTTATCAATATCTTTTAAAATTGATATGTCTTTTTCAGGATTACCATCAACTAATATGATGTCAGCAGTTTTTCCAACTTCTATTGATCCTAATTCCTTATCAATACCTAACAACTCAGCACTTTTTAATGTTGCTGAATTAATTGCTGATAAATTATCCATACCAGCACTTACCAATAATTCAATTTCTCTAGCGTTAGAACCTGGCGGTGAACCAGGTCTTGGCCCATCTGAACCAACGGCAATTGGTAGTTTATGTTTAAGGTATTCTTCAAAATTATTTCTTTGTATCGTGGCCATTGGTCTTCCTCGATTTAATCTGTATTGAGGGTAACGTTGCTCAGCATCTGGTTGTAAATAACTATTAAATGCATTCATAGTAGGGACTAAAAATGTACCATTATCAGCCATTAACTTTATAGTTTCCAAATCAATCATGACTCCATGTTCGATACTATCAATACCTTCTAATACACAGTCTCTAACCGATTCAGATGAATATGCGTGTGCTGCAACCTTGCGATTTAATCTATGAGCTTCATCTGTAATAGCTTTTATTTCTGATCGTTCTACTTCAGTATCCCATGGAAGAGTATATGCGTCTGATCCAACTCTACCACTAGCGATTAATTTAATAACGTCAGCTCCATGATAAAACTGATACCTTGCAGCTCTTCGCGCCTCATCTGCGCCAGAAAATATACCAGATTTCATATCAGGTATATCTATTTCATGTCTCAAATACCCAAGCTCACCTGAAACAGTTGACATAAGCATCTCGCCAGAAGCAATCATTCTGGGACCGGCAATCATTCCTCTTTGAAAAGCATTTTTCATAGCCACGTCTACAAATCCATATGTCCCCATATTTCTTACAGTAGTGAATCCAGATTGTAGAATCTTTTCACAACTATCTATTGCTCTAACAGTTAGAAATGGAATCGTTTCAGTTAAAAATCCACTTTGGTCTACTTCATAACCCTGTGTGATATGAATATGAGTATCCATCATACCTGGCATGACAGTAATACCAGCTATATCTAACACTTGATCATCTATATTTATTTCATACGGAAACTCATCACTATTACCAATCCATTCAATTTTTCCGCTATCAACGCGGATTGATTGGTTTTTAACTGGAGCATTGCCTGTACCATCAATTACATTACAATTTTTAATTATTAGTGCCATAAAAAATCCTCACCAATTTTTATACTTGTTAATTAACGGAATCCTTCTATCCCTACCAAAATTTCTAGGGGTAATTTTTACCCCAGGAGGAGACTGCTTTCTTTTATATTCACTCCTATCAAGTAACAATGTAGCTCTTTTAACCACCGCTTCATCATAACCTAGATCAACAATTTCTTGAAAAGATCTATCTTCCTCCACATAATATTTTAAGATTGCATCTAGTATGTCATAGGGAGGTAAAGAATCTTCATCCTTTTGATCTTCTCTTAATTCTGCACTAGGTGGTTTTGTAATTATCGTTTCAGGTATTAAATCTGTATCTTGTAAGGTATTTATATATCTACATAATTCATAAACTAATGTTTTCGGAACATCTTTTAGTACTGCAAATCCCCCAGCCATATCACCATACAAAGTACTATAACCAGTTGCCATCTCGCTTTTATTCCCAGTAATTAAAGTAATCCAATTAAATTTATTAGATAAGGCCATTAATATATTACCTCGTATTCTTGCCTGAAGGTTTTCTTCAGCAACATCTACGCTTGTGCCCTCAAAAGACTCAGATAACATGTCTAAAAATGACGAATATGCAGGCTCAATCGGTATTATTTTTGTATCTATACCAAGATTATTTGCCAATAATTGTGAATCAGTAATACTGCCCTCTGAAGAAAAACGGGAAGGCATAATAACTCCTAATACATTTTCTTTACCAAAAGCTTTAACAGCTATATAGCATGTTAACGCAGAATCAATGCCTCCTGACAAACCTAATATCACTTTCGTAAATCCGCTTTTATTTACATAATCTCGAGTGCCTAAAATTAATGCTTTATGGATTTGTTCCAATTTACTGATTTCTACAATGTGATTATCAGGTATTGTTCTGGGATTTTTATTTTTAAAAGTGTTTGAAACAAAAATATTTGTATTACTTTCTACAAAATTTGTGGTTTCTTCCAGATATAGATCGGTGATTATGAGATCTTCCTCAAAAGCTTTTCCTCGGGAAATAATTTCTCCAGCTGGATTTAAAAGTACACTTCCACCATCAAAAACAAGCTCATCTTGTCCACCAACCATATTCGTATAACTAATATACAAATTATTGTGTAATGCACGCTCTTTAAGCATATTTTCACGAATATCTCTTTTTTCAGTATCAAAAGGAGAACCATTAATATTCAATATTAATTGTGCGCCTAAATCAGCTTGATCTTTGGTTGGTCCATCTTCAAACCAAATATCTTCACATATATTTATACCTACAGTTATTCCATTAATTAAATATACAGGGTTATTTTTACCAGATATAAAATATCTCTTTTCGTCGAATACGCCATAATTGGGAAGGATTTTTTTATCATAAAAATTAATGATTTTTCTATCATATATAACTGCTGCAGAATTTAGTAATCCATTTTCCTCTCGAGCTAAACCAATGATTGCAGTTATTCCTTGTGTAGATTTTGTAACTTCTTCTAGATGTTTCTTGATGTCGTTTATGAAGTGGGTCTTGAATAATAAATCTTCAGGTGGATATCCAGTTAACGCAAGTTCAGGAAAGGTTATAACATCTACATTTTCCTTTTGAGCTTGTTTTATGTAATTCTTAATCTTATCCGTGTTGCCTTGAATATCGCCCACAACAGGATTAATTTGTGCCATTGCTATCCTAAGCGTTTGCATATCTACACCTAATACAAAAAGTAAATAAACTGAAGTATATCATAGTCTTTAATCGTATATATTATCTAGGTAATGCCCCGGGTAAACTCTGAGGTAGTTCAGTAACACCCATAAGATATTTGTCTATATGATATGCAGCTTCCCTACCTTCAGCTATAGCCCAAACAACAAGCGATTGTCCTCTATGCATATCACCAGCAGAAAAAACTTTATCAACATTCGTCATATGTTGAATATTCGTATTAACGTTATTGCGTCCATCTAGTTCAATTCCAAGTTGGTCAATAATCCCTTCTTGTTGTGGATGCACAAAACCCATTGCCAATAAAACTAAATCGACTTCTATTTCAAATTCAGTCCCTGGAATTTCAGACATTGTTGGTCTACCATCATCGTCTTGAATCCATTCAATTTTGATACCTTGTAAAGATTTAAGTACACCACTTTCTCCAGAAAACGATTTTGTTAGTACGCTAAATTCCCTTGTACCCCCTTCTTCATGAGCGGAAGAGATTCTGAGAATAAGAGGCCAATAAGGCCATGGATTATTACTTGAGCGTTCTAACGGAGGTTCAGAAAGTAATTCATACTGATATATTATTTCTGCCCCTTGTCTATGTGCTGTACCTAAGCAATCTGCACCTGTATCACCACCACCAATAATAACAACTTTTTTTCCTTCTGCAGAAATTTTCTTTGCTGGATCTATATGCTCTCCTGATAATTCTTTATTTTGCTGGCTTAGATAATCCATAGCAAAATAAACTCCCTCAAGTTCTCTTCCAGGTATGGGTAAATCTCTAGGTACAGTAGATCCACCGCTTAAGCATATAGCGTCAAATGACTCTAATAATTCTTCATGTTTTATATCAATTCCTATATTGGTTCCAGTTACAAACTTTACACCTTCTTCAGACATTAAATTAACTCTTCTCTCAACTACAGATTTTTCAAGTTTAAATTCAGGTATTCCAATCCGTAATAATCCACCTATGTAATCATCCCTTTCGTAAACTGTAACTAAATGACCAGCCTTATTTAATTGGTGCGCTGCGGCCAATCCTGCAGGTCCTGAACCAACAACAGCAACTTTTTTTCCTGTTCTTGTACTAGGTCGTTGTGGTATAACCCATCCATTTTCAAAACCTGTTTCTATGATAGATTTTTCAATATATTCAATGGTTACAGGATCTTGGTTTATATTTAAGACACAAGCAGCTTCACATGGCGCAGGACAAATTCTACCTGTAAACTCAGGAAAATTGTTTGTTGAATGCAAAACTTCAAGCGCTTTTTGCCATTCACCTTTATAAACTAAATCGTTGAATTCTGGAATTATATTTCCCAATGGGCAACCTGTATGACAAAATGGCACACCACAGTCCATGCAACGAGATCCTTGATCTCTTATTTCTGATTCTGGCCAATTCAAATATATTTCTTTCCAATTTGATATCCTAGTGTTTGCAGATATCTTTTTGGGTATATCTCTTTTAAAATCTTTGAATCCCAATGGTTTACCCATTCAAAATCTTCTCCATTTCTTTTGGCAATACTAAACCCTGTTGCTCCAATACAAGTGCATATGCACTCGGCATCACTTTTATAAATAATCCTTTTGATTCGTCCCAATTATCTAGAAGCCTTTTTGCATTTTGACTAGCTGTAAATTCATAGTGATTTTCGATCAGGTTTTTCAAAACAATTTCGTCCTCAGAAATATCCAATGGGCCGATTTTTACCATTTCACTATTACATTTATCAATAAACGTTCCGTCTGAGTCATAAACATATGAAATACCACCGCTCATTCCTGCAGCAAAATTTCTTCCTGTCTTTCCTAAAACTACAACAATTCCACCAGTCATATATTCACAACAATGGTCCCCAACTCCTTCCACAACAGCCATAGCACCACTATTTCTTACAGCAAATCGTTCTCCAGCCATTCCTCTTAGATACATTTCACCACCAGTAGCTCCGTATAAACTCACATTACCCGTGATAATATTTTCTTCGGGGTTGAATTTAGACTCCCTTGGCGGTCTTACAGCTATTTTTCCTCCTGAAAGTCCTTTACCAATATAGTCATTAGCATCACCTTCTAAATTAAATGTAATACCTTTAGCTAAAAATGCTCCAAAGCTTTGTCCTGCAGATCCCTTAAATGATACATTTATGGTATCCTCTTTTAATCCTTCTTCCCCATATTTTTTTGCAACTTCACCACTCAACATTGCACCAACAGTTCTGTTAGAATTCTTGATTTGATGTGTAATTGATACTTTTTCTCCATTATTAATGGCTAATTCAGCATTTTCAATTAAGACATTATCCAAAGCTTTATCCAATGAATGGTCTTGATCGGAAACACAGTACGTGTCGACCTCATCAAATCTTTGAGGTTTGTATAATAACTTAGAAAAGTCTAACCCCTTAGCTTTCCAGTGATCTATGGCAGCTCTAGTATCTAATTTATCCACACGTCCAATCATCTCATTAACTGTTTTAAATCCTAAACTTGCCATAATTTCTCTCATATGTTCGGCTATAAAGTAAAAGTAATTAATCACGTGTTCCGGTTTTCCTGCAAAATTTTTCCTGAGTTCTGAATCTTGTGTTGCTATACCAACAGAGCAAGCATTTAAATGACATTTTCTTAACATAATGCAACCCAGTGTTACTAGTGGTGCTGTTGCAAATCCAAATTCCTCAGCGCCAAGCAAACAAGCAATTGCTACATCTCTCCCAGTTTTTAGTTGTCCATCTGCCTGAACAACAATTCTTCCTCTTAAATCATTTTCAACTAAAACCTGTTGAGTTTCAGCAATACCTAACTCCCAAGGCAAGCCAGCATGTTTAATAGATGTTTCAGGAGAAGCTCCTGTTCCACCGCTATCTCCACTTATAAGTACAACATCCCCATGGCCTTTTGATACCCCAGCCGCAATTGTTCCTACACCAGCCTCAGCTACTAATTTTACATGGATTCTTGCACTTGAATTTACATTTTTTAAATCATGTATAAGTTGTGCCAAATCTTCAATAGAATAAATATCATGATGTGGCGGTGGGGATATTAATTCAACACCAGGAGTTGTATGCCTAACCCAACCTATATAGTCATCAACCTTGTGCCCTGGTAACTGTCCGCCCTCTCCGGGCTTAGATCCTTGTGCCATTTTAATCTGTAAATCAGTTGCATTGACTAAATAGTTAGCTGTCACACCAAATCTTCCAGAAGCCACCTGTTTTATTGCACTATTTCTATTTTCACCATCTTCATCTAAAGAGAATCTCCTAGAATCTTCGCCACCTTCGCCCGTATTACTTCGAGCACCTATCTTGTTCATAGCAATGGCTAGCGTTTCATGAGCTTCAGGACTTATAGCACCTAATGATATAGCACCAGTAGCAAACCTCTTAACTATATTATCTGCGGACTCAACCTCTGAAATATCTAAAGGTGTGGGTATTTCCTTAAATTCTAATAATCCCCGCAAGGTAGATAGTTGATGGTCTTGCTTATCGATTAATTCTGCGAATTCTCTATAAACAGAATATGAACCTATTCTTGCTGATTCTTGTAGTTTAGCAATGGCAAAGGGATTGTACATGTGATATTCACCATCCCTCCTCCATTGATATTGTCCACCAGAATCTAAATCTAACAAGGTAGGAGTTCTATCTTCAGAAAATCCTTTCGAATGTCTTTGAATCATATCTTGTTCTAATTCTTCTATACCTATTCCTCCAATTCTTGAAGGAGTCCAGCAAAAGTATTTTTCTATCAATTGATCATTAAAACCTATGCACTCAAATATTTGAGCTCCACGATAACTTTGAATTGTTGAAATTCCCATTTTTGAAGCAATTTTTAACAACCCTTTGTGTATAGCTTTTTTGTAATTTTGAACAGCATAATCTAAATCTTTAACCGTTATTTCTTTTTTGTTTAACATTGAGTCAAGAGTTGCGTGGGCTAAATAAGGATTGATTGCTGCTGCTCCATAACCTAATAAAAGAGCAAAATGCATAACTTCTCTAGGTTCTCCGGATTCAACTATTAAGCCAGCTTTAGATCGTAATCCTCGCCTTATTAAATCGTGATGAACTGCTGCTAAGATTAATAATGAAGGAATTGCAGTCATATTATTAGAAACACCTCTATCTGATAAGACTATTAGAGTATTTCCTTTATTTATTTCAATCGAAACCTTCTCACAAATTTTATCAATAGTTTCTTCTAAAGTTTCATCTTTATTTTCAATACTATATAAACAACTGATTGTGGCTGTTTTTAGTCCAGGTTTATCTAGGTTTTTTATTTGTTTAAGTTCTTGATTAGTCAAAACAGGTGAAGATAATTTTAACTGCTGGCAATGAATCTCTGTTTCCTTGAACAATTCTTGTTCACAACCCACAGGCGCTTCTAATGAAGTCACCAATTCTTCTCGTATTGCATCCAAGGGAGGATTGCTAACCTGGGCAAATAATTGTTTGAAATAAGAGAATACAGATTGAGTTTTATTAGATAGAATTGCAATAGGTGTATCAGTTCCCATAGACCCAATAGCCTCAGCTCCATTTTGTCCCATTGGGACTAAAAGCATTCTTAACTCTTCATCTGTATAACCAAAAGATCTTTGTAATTCTGATAAGTTTTCAATATTATCCCTTGTTTCAACATTAGAGATTTGAGGTAAGTTTTCTAACCTGGTTAAATTTCCATTTACCCATTGTTTATATGGTTGTAGGTTAGCAAGGTCTTTTTTGATTTCATTGTCAAAAATAATCCTGCCTTGTTCGGGGTCAATAATCATCATTTTCCCTGGCTGTAATCTTCCCCTTGTTTCAATTTTTTCAGAATCTAATTCCAAAACACCTGTTTCAGAAGACATCACAATTAAGCCATCCGTTGTGACAGAGTAACGAAATGGTCTCAATCCATTTCTATCTAAATTAGCACCAATTTGTTTACCATTAGTAAATGCAACTAGCGCAGGTCCATCCCAGGGCTCCATGAGACAAGAGTGATATTCATAAAAGGCTTTAAGTTCAGGAGAAATAGAATTATCTCCTTCCCAAGCTTGTGGAACCATCATTGCCATTACATGAGATAAAGAACGACCTGTCATTGTAAGTAACTCAAAAACTTTATCAAGAGAAGCAGTATCGCTATCTCCCTGCTCCAGTATAGGTACAATTTTTGTAACATCTTCTCCAAAAGAATCTGATGTTATGATTTTTTCTCTGGATGACATCCAATTACTGTTACCCCTAACAGTATTAATTTCCCCGTTATGTGCAACATATCTATATGGATGTGATAATTTCCACTTACCTAAAGTATTCGTACTAAATCTAGAATGAACTAAGCCAAACCAAGACTTGAATGAAGAGTCTCTCAAATCTGGATAGAAATCTTTGACTTGTTCAGGGGTTAATAAGCCCTTATAAACAATTGTCCGACAGGAAAAACTACAAAAATAAAAATCATCTGGGCTGTTCAAATTTAGTGAAGAAGAAGAAATTTCTATTCTTCTTCTTAGCACATATAGTTTTTTCTCAAAATCATCTTCATCGACAATACTTGTGGGTTTTTTTACAAAAACTTGCATAATCAAAGGCATAGAGGCTTTTGCATCATAGCCAATTATTTCATCTTTAACAGGAACTTCTCTCCACGACAACAGTTCAATATTTTCATCTTTGATAATTTCTTCAATTCGATTTTTACAAACTTCTATATCTTTTCGATTATTAGGTATGAAAACCATACCTACAGCATATTCACCAATATCAGGTATGGAGACATTGGCTGAAGATAATTGTTCTGCAAAAAAATCATGTGGAAGAGAAAGCAATATACCTCCTCCATCACCAGTATCAGGGTCTGCGCCACAGGCACCTCTATGAGCTAAATTGTCAAGGATTGTTAATCCTTGTTGGATTATTTTATTTGAGGCCTTACCATGTATGTCCGCAACCATTCCAACACCACATGCATCGTGGTCAAATGACGGATAATAAAGACCTTTGTTTTTTTTATTGTAATTAAAACTCACTTTTCTCCTTCCTAAAGCATTGATAAATATTTATCAATCTCATAACCACTAACATGACGGCTATATTCATCCCATTCTAATTTTTTATTCTTTATAAAGTTATAAAATGCATCTTCTCCAAGACAATTGTACATTAATTCACTATTTTCAAAAAAGCGTAATGCTTCTAAAAGGTTAGTTGGCAAAGACTCAATACTATGAGCACTTCTTTGCGTTTGGTCCATTTTGTTTATGTCTTGCTCAACAGGTGTAGGAATCTCGTACTCATTTTCTATGCCTGCCAAACCTGCAGCAAGAATAGCACTGAATGCAAGGTATGGATTACATGCAGAATCAGGTGCACGATATTCAATTCTTACAGAGTTTTCTCTTCCCTTTCTATACGAAGGTACTCTAATTAAATCTCCTCTGTTAAGTTTTGACCAAGAAATGTACGTAGGTGCTTCAAATCCAGAAACAAGGCGTTTATAAGAATTAACCCATTGATTAGTTATAACTGTAAGTTCTTTGGCATGTTTCATGAGACCCGCAATAAAATACTTCGCTGTATCTGAAATAAAATCTTCGCCT
Organism: uncultured Dehalococcoidia bacterium; assembly: GCA_964404955.1. Taxonomy (GTDB): domain Bacteria; phylum Chloroflexota; class Dehalococcoidia; order Lucifugimonadales; family UBA6952; genus UBA6952. Next base: position 9,352 of record CAYOMB010000005.1, on the reverse strand, counting down.
GTAGCATCTTCTTTATAAAATTGATTAATATCCCCTTGGAATAGAGACATATCTATATGCATTCCATTGCCATGAAAGCCTTCTATCGGTTTAGGCATAAAACTAGCGTGAACTCCATGTTTCTGTGCGATTTCTTTCACAGCAAGTTTATATGTCATAACATTATCAGCCATAGTTAATGCGTCTGTATGCCTTAAGTTAATTTCATGTTGACTCGGGGAAACTTCATGGTGACTGTATTCAACCGGTATACCAATTTCTTCCAAAGCTAATACGGTTTCTCTTCTAAGTTCTGTACCTATATCAGATGTTTGGTCAAAATATCCAGCTGAATCTAGTGTCTTCGTAGACTGAGAATCTTTAAAATAATAGTATTCTGTTTCTGGTGACAACAAAAAGGTATAGCCTAGTTGATATGCCTTTTCTAAATTTGATTTTAGAATCGCTCTAGGATCTCCTAAATGAGGAGTGCCATCTGGGCGATAGACATCACAAAACATTTTTCCAACTGCACCATCAGATGGTCGCCAAGGTAACACCTTGAATGTCGTAGGATCTGGCATTAAAACTAGATCACTTTCCGCATTTCTAGCAATTGCACCTATAGATGCTCCATCAAAAGTCATACCATCTCTTAAGGAATTTTCTAGTTCAGCAACATTTAATGAAACACCCTTCAAATTGCCTAAAATATCGGTAAACCAAAGCCGTACAAAACGTACATCACTACCATGTACAGTCTCGGTGACAAATTTAATAGCTTCGTCTCTACTTTTTTCCTGATCCATAGAAATTCCATTTCTGACAAGAATAGGGGAGAACTAAAGTCTCCCCTATTTGAATTCTAATTGCTACAATAACGCTCAAATTTAGTGTAAGTAATAGATTTATACTTGTCAACGAAATCTATATATACTTAGAGAGTCAAATTTATTGGTACAACAAAACAACGTTTAAGCATCAAAACTTAAAAAGAATTCATATGGATGTGGGCGAAGCCTAACAGGATCCACGTCATTTTCACGTTTAAAATCAATCCATCCTCTAATTAAATCCTCAGTGAAGACACCGCCTTTTAATAAAAAGTCATGATCGTCTTCTAATGCTTGTAATGCTTCTTCCAAGCTACTTGGAACTTGAGGTAATTTTGCCATATCTTCAGCACTTAATGAGAAAAGATCTGATTCTAATGGATCTCCAGGCTCATATCCATTTTCTATACCATCTAATCCTGCCATTAACATCGCAGCGAATGTTAAATAAGGATTACAAGTTGGATCTGCAGAACGGAATTCAACTCTTTTTGCCTTTGGATTTTGAAAATACATTGGGATTCTACATGCAGCCGATCTATTTCTTGCTGAAAGTGCTAAGATTGTTGGAGCTTCAAACCCAGGTGTTAATCTTTTATATGAGTTTGTGGTTGGTGCAGCTAAGGCCATCAATGCTTTTCCATGTTTAATAAGTCCGCCAATGTAATTCAAAGCAAGTTTAGATAAGCCAGCATATTCATCACCAGCAAACAAAGGAACTCCATCTTTCCAAATAGATTGGTGCGTATGCATCCCTGTCCCATTATCATTAAAAAGAGGTTTTGGCATAAATGTGACAACTTTGTCATATTTTGCAGCTACGTTTTTCACGACATATTTATAATTCATAACATTGTCCGCTGTTTTAACAAGACTATCAAAAACTATATCTATTTCACCTTGTCCGCCTGTAGCAACCTCATGGTGATGTTTTTCAACAGCAATATTAAATCCATTTATTAAGGTCCTTACCATTTCTGAACGAATATCTTGTAGGGTATCTACTGGAGGTACAGGGAAATAGCCTTCTTTATGCCTGGGTCTATTACCTTTATTTAAGGTAGTTCCATCTAACATTGTTAGGTCTCCAGAATTCCAGATACCTTCATCAGAATCAACAAAATGATATCCATGATTGGCACCATAGCTAAATCTGACAGAATCAAATATAAAAAATTCTACTTCAGGACCCCAAAATGAAGTATCGCCTATACCTAAAGATTGCAAATAAGCCTCAGCTTTTTTTGCCACATTTCTAGGATCCCTAGAATAACTTTCACTAGTCAATGGGTCTCTAATATCAGCAATAACCGTTAACTGGCCTTCATTGAAAGGATCCTTCTTTACAGTAGATATATCTGGAACTAACAACATATCAGATTCATCTATTGACTGAAAACCTCTTATAGAGGATCCATCAAATCCAGTTCCATCTTGAAACAAAGATTCAGTAACTTCACTTGTAGGCACAGAAACGTGTTGCCATGTTCCTGGTAAATCTATAAATTTAATGTCAAGGATATCACTTCCTGTGTCTTCCATTAGTTTAAGCACATCGCCTATATTTTTTGGTTCATTTGCCATTTTTCACCTCAAACCTTTGATTTTTGATTTTCTTAAAGCACTAGATCGATATATATTTTTCTTCGAGGCTTTAATGAAGGTCGTATATATCGATCTAGTAATTATACCAAACAGTTTAAATTTTTATTCCTTTTTTGGTTACAATTGTGTTAACAAATTAAATACACATTATGCGTCTGCTCCATCAGCTACGTATCCACGTTCACCATGGGATGTCAAATCTGTTCCAATATCTTCATCAGTTTCAGAAACACGTAATCCCATCACTACATCCAAAACTTTTAATATCACTGCACTCACAATAAAGCCATATACCAATGTAGCTACTACGGCTATTATTTGTTCGATCATAATTGATCCATTGCCTTCTAGTAACCCCTTGGTTCCCCCAATAGCTTCGACTGCAAAAACTCCAGTCATAATTGCACCCCAAATACCACCTATACCATGAACAGGAAAAACTTCCAATGCATCGTCTAAATTGAAATTTGATCGTACTATAACAGCTCCATAACAAAGAGCGCCTGCACCTGCACCAATAGCAAGTGCTCCTAATGGATTTACAAAACCTGAAGCAGGAGTAATGGCTACTAATCCAGCAACAGCTCCAGATGCCGCACCCACTGCACTAAACCTACCAGTTTTAAGATATTGCAAAATTACCCAAGATGTTAAAGCCGTTCCTGCAGCTATGTTAGTAACTAAAAAAGCCATAGTTGCCCTAGCATCAGAAGCGAGTTCAGATCCTGCGTTGAAACCAAACCATCCAAACCAAAGCATACCAGCCCCTAATAAAACAAAAGGCACACTATGTGGCTCAACTCCTGAACTTATATTTCTTCTGGGCCCGAGAAGCCATGCTGCTGCTACAGCTGCAATTCCTGCATTAATGTGAACAACAGTACCGCCAGCAAAATCTAAAGCACCTCTCTCAAATAGCCAACCACCTGAAGCCCAAACCCAGTGACAAATAGGGGCGTATACAAAAGTTAACCAAAGAACTAAGAAAACCATGTATGTTGAAAACTTAAATCTTTCAGCAAATGCACCTGTAATTAGTGCAGGGGTAATAATAGCAAACATACCTTGAAACGCTACAAATATAATGGTATCTCCGTCAGTTACGTCTAAACCATTTAGTCCAAACATATCTAAGTTACCTATAAAAGGACCTGATCCACTAAATGCTAAGCTGTAACCCCATAAAACCCAAACTATTGTTGCAAGCCCCATAGATATAAAGCTGAACATCATGGTGTTTACTATGTTTTTAGCACGTACTAATCCACCATAAAAAAAAGCTAACCCCGGAGTCATTAATAAAACTAATGCACTCGCAGTTATCATCCAAGCTAAATTTCCAGTATCATTCATTTTAACCTCCAAATAGATTTGCTGAATAATAAATATCAACATTATTGAATAATTAAAATTATGATGCACTTAAAAAATTACATCGCTATTACTTGAATGTTAAATATAGGTAAAGAAAATAATCGAATAATTACAAAGAGGTTAATTGATTGTTAATTGTATGTAAAATTAATGAATAAATGAACAAACTTAAATAAATTTGTACCCTACATTTCTTATAGTTTCTATAAAAAAATTCCCATTTATTTCAATTTTGCTTCTTAATCTTCGTATATGTACATCAACTGTTCGGGTGCCTCCATAATAATCGTATTCCCAAATATCAGTTAGTAAAACTTCTCGAGAAAATACTCTTCCGGGATTTGCAGCCAAAATACAAAGCAGTCTGTATTCTTTGTAAGTTAGCATTACTTTAACATTCGCAACAAAAACTTCATATTTCTCTGTATCAATTCTTAAGTTTTGTGCTGTAATTACAGTTGGTATAGAGTGATTTGGTCCTGAATTGTTTTCAGTTTTTTGCTTTATTCTTGCTGTAAATTCACCCAAATGATATGGATTCGTTATAAAATCGCGACCACCCCATGAATTGTCATAAAAAGGAAGAACTTCTTTTGTAACAGCTAAAAACAATGGCACTTCAAGCATTGTTGCTAAATCATTAGCTTTAGTAATAATATCATGATCTATATTTGTGAGTTCTAGCAAAACCCCGTCTAGTTCTAATAATGATCCTGTTGAATCGGAATCAGAAAAATAAGAAATATCTTCTGCTTTGAGTGCAGATTCTAATTCTTCAGAGATATTATCGTTTGTAGAAATAACACGTAAGTTTAACATTATTCTCCATCAATAAATTACCACCAGAGCTTACTTTCGAGTTCTTCTTGAAGATCTGAATATTCTTTGGTCCATAAATTTGTGCTCAAATATTTCCAACCAGCGTCGGCTAATAGGCATACAATATTTCCTTTTTCCAAACGCCTAGCGACTTTCATAGCAGTTGCAACAACAGCACCACAGGATATTCCTGCAAATATTGCCTCTTTATCTAAGAGCATTTTTGTTGCCTTAAACGCCTCTTCGCTAGAAACCATTATTCTTGCATCTAGTAGGTCCAAGTCCAGTATAGGTGGAACAAATCCATCTTCTATACTCCTTAATGCTTGTATTGCATCTCCAGGCTGAGGGGCCGCAGCAACAACTTTTATTTCAGGGTTAAATTCCTTCAACCGTCTTCCAGTACCCATTAACGTACCACCGGTACCTAAACCTGCGACAAAAATGTCGATCTCAGGCAATTGATCTATTATTTCTTTACCAGTTCCATAATAATGAGCTAGTGGATTAGCCTCATTGCCATATTGATAAGGGAAAAAGTAATTTCCGGAAGCCACCATTTCTTTGGCAACTTCTATAGAACCGTTTGTGCCCTTTTCACCATCAGAAAAATGAATTTTAGCACCATAAGCAGTCAATAACTGTACCCGCTCAGGACTTACATTTTCAGGGAGGACAATCTCAAGATTATAACCCTTTAATTTACAAACCATGGCCAAACCTATGCCGGTGTTACCACTTGAAGGCTCCAGAACGGTGTCCCCTTTTTTGATTTCACCTTTATCTTCAGCCATTTCAATCATTTTTAAAGCTATTCTATCTTTGACGCTACCAGTTGGGTTAGTACCTTCTAATTTAGCAAAAAGTCTAACATTCTCATTAATAGAGATATTTGGCATTTCAACTAAGGGGGTATTTCCAACAGCTTTTAAAATCCCTGGGCGTTCAGTTTGATTATGTTTTTTTGACGTCAATTCTTTAGACAAAATTTTTACCTATCTGAATTAGCCAACCAACTCACTTGAAGCAGGCAATCCACAAAATTCTAAATAATCAATAAGTTCTGTTTGGGATCCATTACATAAAGGACAATCTTTATTTTTTCTGTATTTTACAACTCTAAAATCTAAGCTTAATCCATCATATAGCAACAATCTGTTTACCAAGGGTGTTCCTATATCTAATAATACTTTCACTACCTCAGTTGCCTGTATGCTTCCGATAGTAGCAGTAAGGGCACCTAAAACACCAGCTTCGGCACAGGTTGGAACTGATCCTGGTGGTGGTGGTTCTTTAAATAAACATCTATAACAGGCATTATCGGGTCCAGGAATATATGTAGTTGCTTGTCCATCAAACATAAGAATACTGCCATCTACCAATGGTTTTTTTAAAAAATAACATGCATCATTAACTAGATAGCGTGTAGGAAAATTATCCGCGCCATTTATTACGATATCGTATTGGCCTAGAATTTCCATAGCATTTGTAGAATTTATTGGGGTTTCGTGAGTCACTACATTAACATTTGGATTATATCTTTTTAGTGTTTTAGATGCAGATTGCACTTTAGGCATTCCTATTGACTCACTATCATGCAACACTTGTCTTTGTAGATTTGTTAAATCGACCGTATCAAAATCAACAATACCTATAGTGCCCACTCCAGCCAAAGCAAGATAAAGAGCAACTGGACCTCCCAGCCCCCCAGCACCAATTACAACAGCTTTTGAATTAATCAGTTTTCTTTGGCCCAAACTGCCAATTTGAGGCATAATTATATGTCTACTATATCTATTGACTTGTTCAGGCGTTAACGCATTGCCTTGAGTCATCACAGCCCCCCCAAAAGTTTTGTTTCTTAATGAAGTATAGACTATACATGATATCTTAGCTTTATGTAAAATTGCAAAATTTAACTTCTCTTTTGGATTAAAGGTTGACATAATTTATAAACTTCTTAGAATAGTTATTTCTTAGACATTAATAAATGAAAGAATTTCGGGAAATATAAAGAAATGGCAAACTCAGTATTGGAAATAAAAGTAAAAAAGAGAGATGTAGTTGGGAAAAATGTTCGTTTTTTACGAAAAAATGGAAAAACTCCTATACATCTGTATGGCAATGGTGTTGAATCAGTTTCATTAGAAATTGAGACAGACGAGCTTACTAGGTTGTTGAATCGAGCTGGTCCAAATACACCAGTATCTATAACTATTGATGATGACAACAACCCTCGTTTTACATACCTAAGGGAAGTTCAAAAACATCCTGTAACCGAAAAAGTTTTACATGTTGATTTTCTTGAAGTTTCTACTACTGAAGAAATTATATCTAATATTTCTGTGGGATTAGTCGGGGAATCACCTGCTATTAAATCTTATGGAGGGCGGGTAAACCAAACAATGCGAACTATACGAGTATCTGCACTACCAAAAGACCTTCCAGAAAGACTCGAGATTGATCTTTCTTCGCTTGATAACTTCGAAAAGGTGTTACGGGTATCTGATATTAAAATTTCTAGCAATGTTTCATTACTTACTGACTCCGAATCTATAGTTGTACGAATATCTGCACCTAGAAGAACAGGAACTACCACAGGTGGTGGTGATTTTGAAGAACAAACAGTGATAGAAGAAACCTCTTCTGATGAGAATACTCAGGAAGAAATTACTGAAGGTCAATAAATTAAGCTAAGATTGACCCTAGAAAACTTGGCTTTCCTCTAACAAACTCAGTAATATCCTGCGAAGAACTTCCTTCTAGTTTAAGTTGTGTAATTGCAAGAATACCATCTCCACAAATAACCCCCGTAATAGCCTCTCCATTTGATTCAAATTGAGTTACTAAACCAGGAGATTTGTTGGATCTTTGATTTATATCCTCGTTCACTATAGAAAATGCTTTTTCAATGATTAATCTCTTAGAATTATAATATGTGAATGCACTCGGCCAAGGATTAAACGCACGGATTTGTCGGCTTATATCTTCACTATTAAACTCCCAATCAATATTGCCGTCATCTTTTGTTAAAAGTTTAGTTATAGTTACATTATCTTTATTTTGTGAAGTGGGAACTATTTGTCCAGAAACTAATAAAGGAATGGTCGAGACAAGAAGATTAGATCCAATTTGGAATAATTCTTCTGTCAATGTCTGAGTATTATGCTCAAGAGTAATCTTTAAATTTTCGGTTGCTAGAATTGGCCCGGAATCCATCCCTTTATCAAGCAACATAATACTTACTCCGGTTATTAAATCTCCATTTAATAATGCCGTGGCAACTGGCGACGGGCCTCGATATTTTGGCAGCAATGATGGATGTATATTTACGACGCCATATTTAGGAATAGTTAATATTTCCTCAGGAATTAGTAACCCATATGCTGCAACAATTATTAAATCAGGAGCTAATTTAGTAATTAGCTCAACAATGTCTCTATTTCTCAAAGACTTAGGTTCATATACTGGTAAATCTAAGGTTTTTGCTAATTGTTTTACTGGACTTTCTAGTAATTTTTTACCTCTGCCATAAAAACTATCTGGTCTTGTAAATACACCAATTATATTCATTTCTTCTTTGATAATATTTTTGAGCACATTTGCTGATATTTCAGGAGTACCAAAATAAATTATATCGATTTTCGATGATTTCATTTTTTTTTACCCTTTATCCTTATTTTGGTACAGAATACATCAAAATTGATAAAAATTGCATTTCTTCTCTCTTGGTGTTTTATGTAGTAAAAATGATATCCTAGTTTTCCGGCCCTAACTAACATCGGAATTATGTTTACTATGACACAAAATATCCCGGAACATAATAATATCTGGTCAGCAACTCTTGGTTTACTTGAAATGAAAATTCCAAAAGCCAGCTTTGAAACATGGCTAAAAGACACATTTGTTTTAAGTTCGTCTAATAATGTACTAACAATTGGTGTTTCATCATTATTCGTTTCAGAATGGCTAAATAAAAAGATGAAATTTCAAATAGAGTCAGCTATTAAAGAGGTAAGCTCAGTAAAAACTAAAGTTTTATTTACTGTTGCAAAAAAGAAACAACCGCCTAAAAAAGACTTGCAAAAAGAATTACCTCATTCAAAAAATGATACCACCCGAAAATCATCTTCAAAGTTTAATAAATCAAGCTATCGATTTGATAATTTTGTAGTTGGAGAGTCTAACAAACTTGCATATTCATCGGCATTAAGTGTTGCATCAGAACCAGGTGGTAGATTTAATCCTTTATTTATTTATTCGGGTGTTGGATTAGGAAAAACACACCTTTTGCAATCCATTGCAGACCTCATGCGAAAAAATAGCCAAAATATTCTTTATGTAACAACAGAACAATTCACTAATGAATTTGTAACAGCAATACAGAAAAGAAAAACTGATGAGTTTCGAAATAAGTATCGAAACGCTGATGCACTCATTCTAGATGATATACAATTTCTGCAAGGAAAAGAACAAACCCAAGAAGGTTTATTTCATACTTTTAACGATCTACATGATTCTAATAAGCAAATTGTTTTAGCATGTGATCGACATCCTCAATATGTTGATTTTATTCACGACCGCTTATTATCTAGATTCCAGTGGGGTTTAGTTGCAGATATTCAAAGCCCAGAAATTGAAACTCGAGCGGCTATTGTATTAAAAAAAGCTGAGCAGGCAAACATACCTATAACAGAGGATGTTACTAGTCTTCTTGCAACCTTGTATACTCATAGCATTAG
>CAYOMB010000004.1:0-21051 GCA_964404955.1 uncultured Dehalococcoidia bacterium | reverse complement strand
AGAAGTAGTTGAAGAGGCAACAGAAGAAGCCGAACCAACGAATGAAGCAGAAGAAAGGTAAATTGTGGAATTAGCTGTAATAAATAATAAAGGTGAAGAAGTTAGCAAAGTTGAAATTAGCAACGATCTTGTTGCTGTTGATTTCAATGATGCAGTAGTCCATCAAGCTGTAGTAAGGCAACTTGCTAATGCTCGACAAGGCACAAGTAGCACCAAAACACGTTCAGAAGTATCTGGTGGAGGTATTAAGCCACGGATACAGAAACATTCAGGGCGTGCCCGACAAGGATCAATTAGAGCACCGCAATGGAAAGGTGGAGGTGTTGTATTTGGACCAAAGCCAAGAAGTTATAATAAAAAAATAACTAAGAAAATGAAACAATTAGCTATTAGGGGTTCTATTTCTGATAAGGTTCGTGATGAAAAGTTAATGATTATCGATTCTTTAGATGAGATAACTCCTAAAACAAAAGATACTGTCGCTTTATTATCAACGCTGGGTATATCTGAAAAAACATTAATTGTTACAGATGGTAAAAATGAAAATATGTTGAAAGCTACTGGAAATATTAAAAATATAAAATTAATTGAAGCTAATAAATTGAATGTGTTAGACATTATTACATCAAATAATATGCTAATTTCATTAAATGGAATTAAAGAAGCTGAAAGAATATGGGGAAAAAAACCTGATTCTGAGGGGGCGCTAAATGAGTAGTGTTTATGATCTTTTATTAAAGCCAGTTGTCACAGAAAAAAGTACTTTATTACAAGAGCAAGGCAAATATGTTTTTGAAGTTTTGCCTACAGCAAATAAAATTACTATTAAAGAAGCGATTGAAAAAGCATTTGATGTTAATGTGTTGTCTGTAAATATCACTATGAATAGAGGAAAAGTTAAGCGCGTAGGCCAAAATTACAGCAGATCAAAAGATAAGAAAAAAGCAATTGTTACTCTTAAACCAGGGGACAGAATAGAAATCTTTGAGGGAGCATAAGTAATGCCGTTAAAAACTTTTAAACCAACAACACCATCTAGGAGAGGTTCTGTTTTACCTGACTTTAGTACCCTAACGTCTAAAACTCCGCACAAATCATTAACAAAAGGTTTAAAGAAAAGAGCTGGCAGAAACTCTAGGGGTAAAATCACTACTAGGCATAGAGGTGGGGGCGCAAAAAGAACATATAGGTTAATTGATTTTAAACGAGATAATTATGGGGTTCCTGGGAAAATTGTAACCGTTGAGTATGATCCAAATCGTTCTGTAAGAATCGCTCTTGTGAATTTCGTCGACGGTGATAAAAGATACATTCTCTTACCTAATGGTTTGAATGTTGGAGACGTTGTTATGAGTGGTGCTGAAGCCGAAGATAAATCTGGCAACGCTAAACCACTTTCTTCTGTTTCTAACGGAACCATAATACATAATATAGAAATGACCCCTGGCCAAGGTGGACAAATAGTAAGAAGCGCTGGTGGATCGGCACAAGTTCTTGCAAAAGAAGAAAAATACACACTAGTCAGATTACCATCTGGAGAGGTTAGGAAGTTTCTTAGTACATGTATGGCTACGGTTGGCCAATTAGGAAACTTGGAGCACAAAAATATTAAATCTGGTAAAGCAGGTAGAAATAGACATCTTGGCCGAAGACCAAGTGTTAGAGGTTCTGCAATGACACCACGGGATCATCCACATGGTGGTGGAGAAGGAAGATCTCCTATAGGCCTAAAGAATCCTAAAACACCTTGGGGAAAAGTTGCTCTAGGTCATAGAACTAGAAAAAATAAAAGAACTGATGTGTTTATTGTAAGAAGAAGATATCAGAAATAGGTGATAAATTATGTCAAGATCTATTAAAAAAGGTCCTTTTGTTGACCCAAAATTATTAAAGAAAATTTCGTCTGTTATGCAAAGTGACAGTAGAACTGTAATACGAACATGGTCACGCTCTTCGATGATCATACCGGATATGCTAGGTTCTACTATTGCGATACATGATGGAAGAAGACATATTCCAATATTTATTACAGAAAACATGGTTGGACATAAGTTAGGGGAATTTGCTCCTACTAGGACTTATAGGGGTCATGTTAATAAATCAGAACAGTCTTCAAGGGTGAGGTAATATGCCAACTAAAGCAATATTTAAAAATATTAGAGTGTCTCATAAACGCATACAATTGTTAGCGAATATGGTTAAGGGTAAAAATGTTAATGATGCATTGGACATTCTTAAGTATTACCCTAGTCCTTCGGCACAGCACGTCTATAAGGCTGTCAAATCAGCTGCTTCAAATGCAGAAAATAATGATATGTTAAATCCTGATAGACTAGTTATTTCAACAATTTTTGCCAATAAGGGACTTACTATAAAAAGATTTAAACCAATGGCAAGAGGACGTGCAGGACGGGTTAGTAAATTTTCAAGTCATTTAACAGTAATTGTAGACGAGGAGGCCTAGATTGGGTCAGAAGACACATCCAATAGGATTTAGATTAGGAATAATTAAAGGTGGACGAACCTGGGATTCTTCTTGGTTTGCTTCAAAGTCGGAAAATTACAAACAATTTGTAGAAGAAGATATTAACATTAGATCTTTGTTAAGAAGAAATTATCAAGACGCAGGAATTGCCAAAATTAGTATAGAAAGAGGAGCAGAGCTAGTTGTAACTCTTCATACAGCTAGACCTGGAATAGTTATTGGTCGAGGCGGTACTAGAATAGATCAATTGCGTGAAGAAATTGAAAAAATGACAGGAAAAATCTCAAAAGTAAATGTTTTTGAGGTAAAACAACCCGAACTAGATGCATCATTGTTGGCCAGAAATGTTGCTGATCAGCTGGAACATAGAGTTATGTTTCGAAGAGCAATGAGACAGGCATCTACAAGAGCAATGCAATCCGGTGCTGAAGGTATTAAAATACTTTGTTCCGGAAGGCTTGGCGGCGCTGAAATTGCTAGGAAAGAAAAAGTGATGGTTGGTAGAGTACCATTACATACACTACGGGCAGAAATTGATTATGGCGTAGCTGAGGCAAATACTACCTTTGGAAAGATAGGCATTAAGGTTTGGATATTCAAAGGCGAAATAACAGATAATGAAAATAATAATGAATCAGATTTGGGGCCAATTGGCTTCACTCTTCAATCTAATGTTCCAACTGACGATAGTGAAGAACAACAGACTGAGGTTTCTTTGGAGGAAGGTAATGCTACAACCACGGAGAACTAAATATAGAAAGATGCACCGGGGTAGAAGAAAAGGTAATGCTCAGGCAGGAAACCAAATATCATTCGGTGAATTTGGAATGAAGGCTATAGGAAGAGCTTTTATAACAGCCAGACAAATTGAAGCCGCACGAAGGACTATAACGAGAAGATTTCGAAGAGGCGGTCAAGTTTGGATACGTATTTTTCCTGACAAGCCAGTAACCAGTAAACCTTTGGAAACGCGACAAGGTGGAGGAAAAGGGGCTGTGGATCAATGGGTCGCTGTTGTCAGACCAGGCAGAGTCTTATTTGAAGTAGCCGGGGTAACAGAAGATGTTGCGAGAGATGCACTTTGGTTAGCATCACAAAAACTCCCTATTAAAGTAAAAACAGTTGGAAAAGAAGATTTATATACTGCTTAGTAAATAACCTAGTGGGAACAAATAATGGACGTTCAAGATATAAGAAAAATGAATAGAGAAGATTTATCTAAGGAAATGGAAGACAGTCATAAAGAGTTGATGTCTCTACGATTTGGGGCTGCTACTCGACAACTAAATGATACTTCTCAAATAGGTAAGGTTAGAAAAAAAATAGCAAGGTTAAGCACGGTAATACGTGAAAGAGAAATTCTCGGGCAGGAATAATTATGGATAAGATTAAAAAAATTAGGATAGGTACAGTAGTTAGCGACAAGATGCATAAAAGTATACTTGTTGAAGTAGAACGAATGCAAAAGCATAGGATATATGGTAAAAGAATCCGTCGTATATCAAAATATACCGTGCACGACGAAAATAATGATTGTGTTGTGGGTGATAATGTTTCAATTATAGAAACAAGACCAATTTCTAAAACTAAACGATGGAGAGTTTTGAATATAAATAAAAAGAGCGAAATGAATCAACAAGATCTTTCGCCATTAACTGAAGAAAACTCTTTAGATAATCAATCAGATGGTGAGTAGAGGAATAAAGTGATACAAACATATTCAAAATTAAAAGTTGCAGATAATTCGGGTGCAAAATCGATCCAATGTATTAATGTTCCTGGGGGTACTGGAAGAAGATATGCCTATGTCGGTGATATAGTTATAGCATCAGTAAAAGAAGCAGAACCCCGTGCAGCAGTAAAAAAAGGTGAAGTAGTTAAGGCAGTTATAGTTAGGACATCTTTTCCAATAAGAAGAAAAGATGGATCTTATATTAAGTTTGACGAAAATGCTGCGGTTATTTTAACAGAAAGTCAAAACCCAAGGGGTACAAGAATTTTTGGCCCAGTTGCTCGAGAACTTCGAGAGAAAAATTTTACTCGTATAGTATCTTTAGCTCCGGAGGTATTGTAAATGAAAATAAAAAAGGATGATCAAGTAAAAATTTTATCTGGTCGAGACGCTGGTAAAACTGGTAAAGTTCAACAGGTTTTTCCTAAGCACTCAAAGATTATTGTTGAGGGAACAAATATGGTTTCAAAACATATGAAAGCAAACCAAGATATGAGACAGGCATCCATCATTACCAAAGAAGCATCTATTGATATATCTAAAGTTAAATTAATGTGTCCGAAATGCGATAAGGCTATAAAAGTTAAATACACTTTCCTTGAGGATGGAAAAAAAGTACGAATTTGTAATTTATGCAATGAAATGGTGGATCAGTAATAATGACAAGTAAACAAACAACAACACCAACTTTATTAAATATGTATCGTGACGATATCTTACCTAAAATGATAGAAGAATTTGGGTACAAGTCACCCATGCAAGTTCCAAAGCTACAGAAAGTAGTATTTAATGTTGGAGTTGGAGAATCACTAACTAACTCTAACGCTATTGAGTCAGTAGTAAGAATGATTTCAACTATATCTGGACAGAAACCCGTAGTCACTAAAGCAAGAAATTCATTAGCTGGGTTTAAAATACGTGAAGGTATGAGTATAGGGGTTATGGCCACCTTGCGGTCTAAGAGAATGTATGAATTTGTAGATAGGTTAATAAATGTTGCACTTCCACGTATTAGAGATTTTAGAGGAATTCCATCTAAATCATTTGATGGAAGAGGAAACTATTCTTTAGGAATAAATGAACAAGTAATATTTCCAGAAATAGATTACGCTCAAATTGATAAAATCAGATCGTTTCAGGTTACAGTTGTAACCTCTGCAAATTCTGATAGTGAAGCATTAAGATTATTACAATTAATGGGATTTCCTTTCATTCAAAATCAAAATCGTCAAAATTAACGAGGTAGAAAATGGCAAGAAAAGCTAGTGTGGAAAGAGATAAAAAAAGGGATAGACTGATACAAAAATATAGCGATCAGTGGGAAGCAAACCGATCTATTGCTTTAGATAGCAGCTTAAGTTGGGACGAGAGGCAGCAAGCTCGTTTAAACATGGCTAAACTTCCTAAAAACTCTCATTCAACCAGACAAAAGAATCGATGTTTTGTAACTGGAAGATCTAGAGGATATATTCGCCATTTTGGACTTTCAAGAATTACATTTAGAGAACTAGCTCTTAGGGGTGAACTTCCAGGAATAAGAAAAGCAAGTTGGTAGGTGCTAAGTGAGTATGACAGATCCTATAGCTGATATGTTAACAGTAATACGAAATGGTATTTTAGTTAAACGTGAGAAAGTCGATACGCCTCATTCTAAATTAAAAGTATCGATACTTGAAATATTAAGACAGAGTAATTTTATTAATAATTATGAAGTAACTGCAGATGGAAATAAAAAGAGATTACAAATAGGTTTATTATACGATAGTGATAAACCTGCTATTCAAGGATTAAGAAGAGTTAGTAAGCCAGGGTTGCGAATTTATATGAATAATAAAGAACTTTCCAAGTTTTTTGGATCAAGAGGAATTTCGGTCATTTCCACCCCTGATGGTGTAATGACAAGTCAGCAGGCTTGGAAAAAAGGAATTGGGGGAGAATTGCTTTGCCATGTATGGTAAACAATTTAACTAAGGAGAAAAAATGTCAAGAATAGGAAACAAACCAATACAAATACCTTCGGGTGTAACAATTGAGATAGCTGAGAGCTTGGTCACGGTAAAAGGACCAAAAGGGGAACTTTCTCAATATGTTAATGATGGGATCACTCTTAAACAAGAAGAAGATCAACTTTTAGTTGCGCGACAAACAGAATCAAAAGAGCATAAGGCTCTTCATGGATTGATCAGATCTCTAGTTGCCAATATGGTAGAGGGTGTTTCCGCAGGTTTCGAAAAAACATTAGAGCTTGTAGGTGTAGGGTATAGAGTCCAACCATCTGGAAAAGGGGTTAATTTACAACTTGGTTTTTCTCATACAATCGATATCCAGCCTAAAGATGGAATAACTTTTGAATTAGAAGGTAATAATTTAATTAAAATACAGGGTATTAATAAACAGGTTGTCGGTGAAGTTGCAGCGAATATCCGAAAATTACGTAAACCTAATGTTTATACAGGCAAAGGCGTTCGCTATCAAGGTGAACAGGTTAGAAGAAAAGCCGGAAAGAGTGGAGCTAGCGGTGGCTAAAATAACAACAAAAAAAGGACAAATGGTTTCTAGACACGCGAGAGTTCGGAAGAAAGTCATAGGTACATCTGAAAGACCGCGACTTACTGTATTTAGAAGCTTAAATAATGTATATGCACAAATAATCGATGATTCTTTGGGAAATACTATAGTTGCTTCGTCTAGTTTGAAACTTGATTCTGGTGATCAAAAAAAAGGTGAAGTTGCATTTACTGTGGGTAAAAATATTGCTGAGCTTGCTAAAAAGGCAGGTATTAGCAAAGTTGTTTTTGACAGAGGCGGATATAAATATCACGGTAGAGTAAAATCTTTAGCAGATGGAGCTAGAGAGGGAGGGATTGAGTTTTAATGACATTTAATAGAAATAATACAAATCAGCAAGATTATCAACCTGAATTTTCAGAGAAAGTTGTTGATATAAAGAGAGTTGCCAAAGTGGTTAAAGGTGGTCGTAATTTAAGCTTTAGAACACTAGTAGTTATAGGCAACGGCAAAGGTAAAGTAGGTGTTGGATTAGGTAAATCTGAAGCTATACCCGATGCTGTTCAAAAGGCTACTTCTGTTGCCCAAAAAAATCTTGTCAGCTTTGATTTAAAAGAAACTACTATTCCTTATCAAGTAGAAGCAAAATATGGAGCAGCTCAAGTGATTATTAAACCTGCGCCCCAAGGTACAGGGATCCGTGCTGGCGCATCAATGCGCGCTGTTTTGGAACAAAGTGGAGTTAAGGATGTTGTTGCTAAATCTTTGAGAAGCCAGAATCCAATAAATGTAGTTCGCGCAACTATTTCTGCACTAGGTCAACTAACTGAAAACAATAGTACTAAAGAAATTCAAGATGGGGGCACTGAAGATGTCCAAAATTAAGATAACTTTAGTTAGAAGTACAATAGGTTTGCCACAAAATCAAAGAAGGATTGTTAAAGCTTTAGGTTTTCGAAAGTTAAACCAGAATGTTATCCATGAAAGTTCTCCCACGATTAATGGTATGGTTCATAAAGTTAAACATTTAATATCCATAGAGGATGTTACCGTTACAGATAGAAAGAAAGGTGACTCATGAAATTACATGAATTAAAGCCTGCAGACGGTTCTAAACGTGGTAGAAGAAGAGTTGGAAGAGGAAATGGTAGTGGAATGGGAAATTATGCTACCAGAGGTATGAAGGGTCAAAAATCAAGAAGTGGTGGATCAATCAAAAGAGGATTTGCTGGAGGCCAATTATCTATGATTAAAGGACTCCCTATGCTGAGGGGTTTTACTAATAAGTTTAGGACTGAATATCATCCTGTAAATATTGCATCTTTAAATTCTTTCGAATCTGGAGCTATAGTTGGGCTAGATGAACTTCGAGCAAAAGGATTGATAAAAAACGAAAAAACAAAAATAAAAGTTTTAGCAAGAGGAACTATCAATATTCCATTAACTGTTAAAGCACACAAATTTTCAGAAAGTGCCCAAATTGCCATTGAAAATGCTGGAGGAAAGATAGAGCTGTTATAACTATGACTACTTCAGCGTCAAGAAATAAAGGCCCTGGAAGACCAGCGTTGTTGCAAGCGCTGATTGATTCATTTCGTACTCCAGATTTAAGATTTAAGATTTTATTTACACTCGGTATGTTGGTGGTTTTTAGAGCATTAGCTCATGTACCAGTTGTGAATGTAGATAAAGGAATGATTAGTCGTTTATTTGAGCAAGGAGATCCTACTGGCCAATTATTGGGATTTTTTGATCTCTTTAGTGGTGGTGGCCTTAGGTCATTAAGTATTATTTCCCTTGGTGTTTATCCATATATTACAGCATCAATTATTATGCAAATAATGAACCCAGTAATTCCATACTTGCAAAACCTTGCAAAAGAAGGGGAGCAGGGTAGACAAAAAATTAATCAAATAACCCACTATATGATGATACCCATAGCAGTTGCACAAGGATATGGACAACTGACATTAATGAAACGACTTGGTGGTATTAGTGAGCAGTCATTTAGTTCTACATTTGGACTAGACACTGTTGCTGTTCTTTTATCATTAGCAGCCGGAACTACCTTTTTAGTATGGCTTGGTGAATTAATTACTGAACACGGTATAGGTAATGGTGTATCAATAATAATATTTGCGGGTATAGTTGCAAACTTTCCTACCGTTATTGGACAAGGATTTATACAAAGAAATAGTAATCTAGGTGGTCTTCTAACTCTGGTCATATTAGGTTTAGTTATAGTTTTTTTGATAGTTTTATTTAATGAGGCCCAAAGAAGAATTCCAGTACAATATGGGCGAAGTTCCTTTCGAGGAGGGCGGATGTACCGTCAGCAAGGAACAAGCTATTTACCACTGCGGGTAAATTCTGCGGGTATGATTCCGTTAATATTTGCTTTTTCAATAATGATTCTTCCTGCAACTTTGGCATCTTTTTTTGCAGACCCTACTAGCGAATCAATAGGTGGTAAAATAGCTAACTTTTTCACTGTTACATTTTCTCCTGATACTGCTTGGTATTGGCTTTTTGTTTTTATACTAGTTGTAGCATTTACTTTTTTCTATACTATGATTATGTTTCAACAACAAAATCTACCAGCCACTTTACAGAGAAACGGTGGATTTATACCAGGTATACGGCCTGGGAAACCTACAGGAGATTATCTGAATAGATTAATTATTCGTATTACGTGGGGTGGAGCAATATTTCTTGGGCTTATAGCCGTGATGCCCTATTTTGCAACATTAATAACTGATATTAAAGCTATCCAGTTAAGTTCTGCTAGTTTACTAATTGTGGTTGGAGTGGCCCTTGACACATTACGCCAATTAGAATCTCAATTGCTCATGAGAAACTATGAAGGGTTTATGAATTAGTATGAAAAACATTATCTTTTTGGGCTTAGCAGGAGCAGGAAAAGGGACTCAAGCAAAAATGCTTTCAGATTTCATAGGTATTCCTATGGTTTCTTCCGGAGATTTGTTCCGATATCATTTAGGAAATAATACAGAACTAGGTATTGAGGCGAATAAATATATGAGTACAGGTGCCCTAGTTCCTGATGACATAACTATAAATATGATTCTTCAAAGAATTGGAGAAGAAGATTGTACGGAAGGTTTCATATTGGATGGATTCCCTAGAACACTTGAGCAAGCTGAAAGTTTGCATACGGCAGTGAATGGAAATATTAGTAGTGTTATATATATTCAGGTAGAAGAAACAGAATTAATAAGAAGACTTTCTGATAGAGTTGTATGTGCTAGTTCTGAATGTAATGCAATTTTATCAAAAGCTGATGTTAAAGACATGGATTCTAATTGCCCCATATGCAATGAGGTGTCTTTAACACAAAGGCAAGATGATTTACCTGAGGTAGTGGAAAACAGATTAAATACACAAGTTCCATTAATTAATCAATTGGTGGATTATTATAAAAAGAAAGAAATTTTAATTAGTATAGATGGTCAACAAAATGTAGATGCAGTTGAATCTGAAATAAAAAACTTTTTAGGTTTAAATTGATAATTTGGATTAATTGATACTTTGATGTACAATACCATTTCTCGAGAAAAAGGAAAAACAAGTGAATATAATTTTAGGGGCACAACAACAAGGAATAATAATAAAATCTCAGAAAGAGATTGATATTATGCGTCGTGCTGGAGAAGTGGCTATTGGAACTAAAGAAATTATACAAAAAGAAATAAAAATTGGAATGACAACGAAAGAATTAGATCTTATTGCAGAAAATCAGATAAGGAGTATGGGGGCTATACCTGCCTTTAAAGGTTATAGAGGTTTTCCTGGTACTCTATGTATTTCAATAAATGATGAAATTGTTCATGGAATTCCTGGCGATAGGATATTTCAAGAAGGAGACGTTGTCAGTATTGATCAAGGAGCAATAGTAGAGGGGTTTTATAGCGATACAGCTATAACTTTAATTATTGGGGAATCTGATGAAAAAACAAAGAATTTAGTTTTAGATACAAAAGCTGCTATGGAAGCAGGAATAGCTAAGGCAATTCCTGGAAACAGAATTGGGGATATTGCTGCAGCTGTACAAAATATAGGTGATACAAAGGGGTATGGAGTAATAAAGGATTTTGTTGGGCATGGTATTGGGCGATCACTACATGAGGAACCAAGTGTTCCAAATGTAGGTATAGCTGGCCGGGGACCCAAACTTGTGACAGGTATGGTTTTAGCAATAGAACCTATGTTTACCTTAGGCACATGGAAAACCCGTACTCTTGATGATGAATGGACAATAGTTACTGCTGATAATAGTCTTGCTGCTCATTGGGAACATACTGTAGCTATAACGGAAAAAGGTCCAGAAGTACTAACGTAGAGGTGGAATTTAAGGGAGAATATGTCAAAAAAAGAAACAATAGAAGTAGAAGGGACAGTAATAGACACATTACCAAATGCACAGTTTAAGGTAGAACTAGCAAATGGACATGAAGTTTTAGCCCATATATCAGGAAGAATGAGGATGAATTACATAAGGGTTTTACCTGGAGATAAAGTTTTAGTTGAACTCTCTCCATATGATTTAACTAGAGGAAGAGTTACTTTTAGATTTAGATAGAGGAAAAAAATGAAAATTAGAGCTTCTGTAAAAAAAAGATGCGATAAATGCAAAATAATAAAAAGAAATAATGTTGTACAAGTTATTTGTGTAACACCTAGACACAAACAAAAACAAGGGTAATAAACCTTGTAAGGAGGAAAGATGGCCCGTATAGCTGGCGTAGATATACCTGATAATAAAAGAATAGAGTTGGGACTTACCATGATTTATGGAATAGGTCCAACTTCTGCATCAAAAATACTCAAACAAGTACGTTTGGAGGGAAATCCAAAAATTGGTGAAATTGAAGATTCTAAGCTTCAACAAATCAGAGAAATTGTAGATCAAGATCTTACTGTTGAAGGTGATTTACGACGTGAAGTAAATATGAATATAAGAAGATTAATTGATATTGGAACTTATCGAGGAGTTCGCCATAGAACTGGACTTCCAGTGAGAGGTCAAAGAACAAAAACAAACGCAAGAGGACGAAAAGGCGGAAAACGAACTATTGCAAATAAAAAGAAAGTAATAAAGAAATAGCTATAAGGAGAAAAAATGACACAATCTCGTTCGAGGTCTAGAAAAAGAGATCGAAAATCTGTACCAAAAGGTAATGCTTATATAACCTCAACTTTTAATAATACCATTATTACATTAACTGATTTGGAAGGTAACGCCATAGCTACAGGTAGTGCAGGAATGGTTGGATTTAAAGGTGCAAGAAAAAGTACTGCATTTGCAGCACAGAGAGCAGCTGAGGCTGTCGCTAAAAGAGGCATGGAACATGGCTTAAGAGAAATCGATGTTATGGTCAAAGGCCCTGGTGCAGGACGAGAAGCAGCAATACGATCTATACAGGCTTCTGGTATAGCAGTAAATAGTATTCGCGATGTTACTCCTGTTCCTCATAATGGATGTAGACCTCCAAAAAAGAGGAGAGTATAAATGGCAAGATATACTGGACCGAAAAATAAAAAAAATAGAAGATTCGGACTACCTCTAAAAAATGGAAAACCTGATACTAAGAGAACTAGTACTGGGAGAGGAAGACGTCTTTCAGATTATGGACTTCAATTACGTGAAAAACAGAAGGCTAAATATCTTTATGGGATTTTAGAACGACAGTTTCGTAATTATTATATAAAAGCTTCAAACCTTGAAGGTGTTACAGGAGACAGATTATTACAACTGCTTGAAAATCGTTTAGATAATGTTGTATATAGGCTTGGTTTCGCGAAAACTAGACCACAAGCCCGACAATATGTGAGTCATGGCCATATTCAAGTAAATTCTAAGAAGGTAAATATTCCTTCTTATCAACTTAAATCGGGTGACCAAATCACATGGAGAGAAAGTTCTCAATCATCTGACATTGTAAAAAATGCTTCCGATAATTCTGGATTTGAAGCAGTAGTACCCACATGGCTAAATGTTGACTCAAATCGATTTTCTGGCGAAGTGTTGTCCGAACCAACAGTTAGTGATGTAGAATTAATTATAGATACCAGATTAATTGTGGAGTTTTACTCAAGATAATAAAATTCTTGTAATGACAGGAGGAAATTATGGCAATGATGCCATCAACAGAAGAAGAATTAAACGATTCTATGGCAGTAATACCAGTATTATTAGTCGAAGAAGAAGATGAAAGATATGGACGTTTTTCCATAGGTCCTTTAGATAGAGGTTATGGTATGACTTTAGGTAATCCGCTCAGAAGGGTTTTACTTGGATCTATACCTGGAGCAGCTATAACTTGGGTCAAAATAGAAGGCGTTTCTCATGAATATACTTCTGTTCCCCATGTTCGTGAAGAGGTTTTTGAATTATTACTCAAATTTAAGGAAATAAGAATAAAAGCTCTTTCTGATCGACCAGGAAAATTGAGATTGGATGTTTCCGGTGAAGGTGTAATTACTGCTGGAGATATTATGGTTCCTGGAGACTTTGAAATTGTAAATCCAGAGCTGTACATAGCAACATTAGATTCTTCAGACGCCCATCTAGTTATAGAATTTAATGTTGAAAAAGGCGCGGGATATATCTCAGCAAGTACTAATGATGGATACCCTATAGGAGTTTTACCAGTTGATTCAATATTCACACCTGTGTCTAAAGTTAGTTATGCAGTTGAGCCAATGAGAGTTGGGCAAGTTACTGACTATGAAAAATTAATTGTTGAAATATGGACAGATGGTACAGTAATGCCTTCTGAGGCTCTTATTGAATCTGGGAATATCTTAGTTAAAAGTGCAACATTATTAACAACAATAGGTTCAAGTGTAATTGAGGGTACAGATGAAGATTCTTCGAGTAGTGTAAATTCTTCTGTTCCTCCAGAGATTTATAATAGTCTCGTTGATGGATTAGGCTTATCGGCAAGAACTTTAAATTGTTTAAAAAGAGCTAAACTCAATCGGGTTGGAGAAATTTTAGAAAAAGATAGATCTGAACTAATGCAAATTAGAAATTTTGGACAAAAGTCTATGGATGAGCTCTTTGATAAATTAAAAGAACTTAACCTTCTACCTGAAGAATCTGTTGAGAATACAGAATCTTTAGATGAGGAAAATACTGAAGAGTAAAGAGGTTTTATATGAGACACAGAATAAAGGGTAGGCATTTTAATAGACCAGCTGATCAAAGAAAGGCATTATATCGTTCTTTGGTTAGGTCCGTAATTATTAATGAAAGAATAACTACTACTGAGGCAAAAGCTAAAGAAGCTAAATCATTAGTAGAAAAATTAATAACTTATGGTAAAAAGGGCTCATTGCATGATAGAAGGCAAGCAATGTCATTTTTGCCTGACAGTAGAGTTGTATCTAAAGTATTTGAAGATATTAGTCCAAGATATAACGAAAGAAATGGTGGTTACACCAGAGTTCTTAAAATAGGAAATAGAAAAGGAGACAATGCACCGATGGCAATACTGGAATTGGTGTAGAGGATTAGAATGGACAGGAAAATTGCTTTATTAATTGAATATGATGGCACCAAGTACTATGGTTTCCAGTATCAGCCAAATTGTCCCACAATTCAAGGAGAGATAGAAAGTGCTCTTAATCGTTTAAATCTATCTAGTGAAAGAATAGAAGGGGCTGGAAGAACGGATACTGGGGTTCATGCAAAAGGACAGATTGCTTCATTTATGACGAATAGTAGTTTAAGCATTGAAGAGATAGAATCTGGTATTAATCACTTTTTACCATCTGATATTGCAATTCAAAAAGCCTATGAAGCACCGATAACTTTTAGTCCTAGGAGAGATGCGGTAAGTAGGAGATATAGGTATACATTTTTGAATAGATCTACCAGATCTCCATTATCTGAAAGATATGCATATCGTGTATCTCAGAATATCAATGTTGAAAAAATGACAAAAGCTCTATTTTCACTCAAAGGCACACATGATTTTGTACATCTCTGTGGTAAATATGAAGGTAGTACGATAAGAAATTTAATGGATGTTAGTATAAATGTTGATGATGAAACATTATATATTGATTTAGAAGCAAATGCTTTTTTACCTCATCAAGTAAGGCGAACTGCGGGTTTACTTTATCAAGTTGGTTTAAATAAATTTGATACAGAAGAGGTTGAAAAAATTATTGATGTAGATACAAATTCATACAGGCCAAATATTCCTACATTACCTGCCTGTGGATTAGTTCTATTAAAAGTTAAATATAAGGATATGTTTGAATATGACTATTATTAAAAGAAAAAAAACTTATACAGCAAAAAGTGGATCGTTGGATTCAAATTGGCATTTAATTGATGCTACAGGACAACCCTTAGGCAGATTAGCATCTAAGGTTGCTGTAATACTTCAAGGTAAAGACAAGCCAACATATACTCCTAATTTATTAACTGGAGATTTTGTAGTTGTTATAAATGCTAAAGATATAGCTCTTACAGGAAATAAAATTGAAGATAAGGTTTATTATCATCATTCTGGTTATCCAGGAGGACTAAAAGAAAGATCGTTGTCTAAGTTAATGGAAACACTACCAGAAAATGTTATATATAATGCAGTCAAAGGCATGTTGCCAAAAAATTCTTTGGGTAGACAAATGTTTAAGCGTTTAAAAGTTTATCCTTCTCAAGAACATCCACATAATTCACAAATTTCAAACGGTTAGGAAATAGGAGACCCCATAATGGCTAAAGAACAGTATTATCATGGTGTTGGAAAAAGAAAAACATCTATAGCTCAGGTGAAATTGTATAAAGAACCTGGCAGTGTTGTTGTGAATGGGAAACCGTTCACTGAAGCCTTTGGGTGGGATACATGGCAAACTATGATAAATAAACCGCTGGATGTAACTAATAACATTGGTAAATGTAGTATACAAGTTAAAGTAGCTGGCGGAGGGATTGTTAGCCAGGCTGGAGCGATAAGGCATGGTATTGCAAGAGCATTAGTTGCTATGGATGAAGAATTAAAACCAGTTCTTAAGAAAAATGGTCTACTTACACGAGATTCAAGAATCAAAGAGCGAAAAAAATATGGGCTTAAACGAGCTCGTAAGGCACAGCAATATAGTAAGAGATAGATCTCATTTTATATTAAATACTACTTTTTGAGTTAGTAATAATAGGGTTATAATGAGGATCGATTTCACTTCCTATTGCTAAATAATAACTTACATAATCCCCAAGTACTAATAAAGAAAATAAATGACTAAGTTTATAATTTCCGACTGCCTTAATTTCTCTATATGGCAGGTTAAGTTCTTTCAGCAAACCTTTAAGTTGATTAAATTTCTTATTTACTGATTCAGGATATAAAGTTGAAGTTAGTAATATAAAGTAAGGATTTGTTTGTTTGAAAACTTTTGATTCATAGCCTTCAATAGAATTGTGAAACATTTCGGGTAAAGTATCTACTACTGCAATTGCTTTGCTATTTTCGTTTAGTTGAGTTCTCCATCGGTTCGCTGTAGATAAAAGGTAGTCTGCACTTATAATAATGGGAAGACTATTTGAAATCGTATTGGCAATATTTTTCGCTAGATTTTGAGATGTTGGAATTTGAGTTTGTAAACCATCGATCAAAGTTTTGTTGATGCTAACACATTCATCTATTTCTTGGTTATTTATATCGATTAAATTATTTTTTGCAAAAAAAGCAGTAAGCGCACCTAAGATAAAACTTAAAGAACTCCTTGCTTCGAGAGTATTGGGTATTTCTATTATCGGAATCTTATTTACCTTTCCTATGTCATTTAAATATCCACTTTGTGAAATAATTATTATATTAGCTTTTTTATCAATGGCGTCATTAAACATTTTTATTGTTTCTTCAGTATTTCCAGAGTATGAACAAACAAATACTAAAGAGTGTTTGTTGATTGAATTAGGTATATCCCATGTTTTAAGTGTTTGAGAAGGTAATTTGAGTTGATCCTTGACTAAATCGATAAATACTTCTCCACCTATTCCTGATCCTCCCATTCCCATAAAGTAAATCGTTTTGATATCAGTATTGATCGATATATTATTAACATCTTTTGAATTAATTCCTTCCATAAATAGCTCAGCAGTGTTAGCTATTCTGTGAATATATTTTGTGGAATCATATGTGTCATATATATGAAGTTGATCTAAATAATCAAAATTTTTCAAAAATCTCCTAACAAAATATGTAATCTTTTAACTCATTTATTATATTTGAAACTTCTTCATTGGTGTTCGACTCTGCGTAGATTCTTACTAATGGTTCTGTTCCTGAAATTCGTATCGTTCCCCAAGAATTATCATTCAAGTAAAATTTAACTCCGTCCATATCAGAAAAAGATGTAATTATTTTATTATCTATAGTTTCTATAGTTATATTTTCTAATTTGTTAACAATAAAGGAACGTTGCTCTGTTGTATATTTTAAATCAGATCTCCCAAAGTAGGTTTTGCCAAATTTAGCATACATTTCATTTTTAAGTTGTTGTAAACTTTTTCTACTTGTTGCTAATAATTCAAGTATTAGTAACGAACTTAATATGCCATCTCTTTCTGGTACATGAAATTTGAAAGCATATCCCCCACTTTCTTCTCCAGCAACCATCGCATTTTGAGAAATCATAGCTTCACATAAATTAGGAAATCCAACAGCAGTTTCTATAATTGGAACATTGTAATTCGTAGCTATTTTAGTAAATACACTACCCATTGTTAGAGAGGTAACTATACCGCCAATTAATTTTTTATTTTCAAATAAATGCAAAATAATAAGAGCGAAAGCATCAATGGTGTTTATGTAATTTCCTTCTCCATCAAATAATCCTAATCTATCAGCGTCTCCGTCAAAAGCAATTCCTACATCATAATTATTCTTTTTTAGTTCAAGCTGCATTTCAATAAGATTTTTTGGAATAGGTTCTGGTTGATCCATTCCTGGAAATGATGGATTTGGCTTTTCATGTAATTCTGTAACACTTATTGTTTTTTTATCAAAGAAATCGTCTAAAAACCCTATACCTGCACCATGCATATAGTCTACAAGTATGTTTAATTTACTTGAATTAATTAACTCTAAATCAATACATCTTTTTAAATTAGTAATATAATTTGGTTTCGGATCAAATGTTTGTAATAGTTTGTGTTTTGGTTCAGTAAAGATATTAGAATTTACTTTTGTTATTTCTACTTCTACTTGCTTTACAACATCTAAATAGGCACTTCCTCCATATTCAGATTTATATTTTATTCCGTTCCATTCATAAGAGTTATGGCTTGAAGTAACTATCAAAGCACCACCTGCGTTATTATCGACCACGCTAAAGCTGAGTGAAGGTGTTGGTGAAAATTTATCAGATAAAAGACAAGGTATTGAATTAGCAGTTAAGATTTTTGCAATTTCTTTAGCATAATAATCAGAGTTTTTTCTCGTGTCATAACCAACTATAATTGGTTTATTATTTTGGTTAGTATTAATTAAATAATTTGACAATCCTTGAATACATTCTCTAACTGATTCTATATTAAATCCTTGGTCCATAATGTCACGCCAGCCATCTGTTCCAAATTTAATATCCAAAATATCTCCTATAAATGGGCTTTAATTAATTTCGCAATATCGGTTGATTCCCATGGTAAATCTAAGTCTTCTCTACCAAAATGTCCATATGAAGCCGTGGGGCCATATATTGGATTTCTTAGTTTCATATTATCTATTATTGCTTGGGGTCTAAGATCAAAATATGTGTTAACAATATCAGATATCTTGTCATCAGAAAGATTTGACGTTCCAAACGTTTCAACACTTACTGATATCGGTATGGCCATACCGATAGCATACGAAATTTGTACTTCTGCTCTTTCTGCAATACCAGCAGCAACTAAATTCTTTGCCACATGTCTTGCTGCGTATGCGCCTGATCTGTCTACTTTTGTGGGGTCTTTCCCAGAAAAAGCACCTCCCCCATGACGAGCACTTCCGCCATATGTATCTACTAAAATCTTTCTACCTGTAAGTCCAGTGTCTGCATTAGGTCCACCTAGTACAAAAAGACCAGAAGGATTGATTTTTATTTCAGTAGTTTTGTCAATTAATGATTTAGGTATGATTGGATCAATTACAGATGAACGCAATTCGTTTTCTAGTTGATCAAATTTTATTTCTGGATTGTGTTGAGCACTAAGAATAATTGTATGGATTTTTTTTGGTTTGCCCTTTGAGTATTCTACAGTAACTTGAGATTTCCCATCTGGCCTTAAATAATTTAAGGTAGAATTCTTTCGCACTTCAGCAAGTTTTCTGGTTAATTTATGAGCTAGTGAAATTGGCAATGGCATTAATTCAGGTGTTTCATTACAGGCATATCCAACCATCATACCTTGATCTCCTGCCCCTATTAATTCGTTTGCATTTTCCTGTTTGGATTGTCGAGCTTCAAGAGATTTACTAACAGCTGAAGATATTTCTGGGGATTGTTCTTTTACCGAAACCATTACACCACATGTGTTGTAGTCTATACCAAATTCAGCATTAGTATAGCCAATATTTTTTAGTGTTGACCGGACTATGTCAGGAATATCTACATAGATTTTAGTGGTCATTTCACCCATAATAATTACTAACCCTGTAGTCACACATGTTTCACATGCTACTCTTGCAAAAGGATCTTGAGCTAATACTGAGTCTAGTATTGCGTCAGAAATTTGATCACAAACCTTATCTGGATGGCCTTCAGTAACAGATTCCGATGTAAACAAAAAACTGCTTGAATCATTAAAAGTAGATACCATATTTCTCTCTTTCTAAGTTCCTGTAGTCCAGCTATGTAAATATTTAATTTGTTCTTGGGTTAAACTGTCTATAGATACACCCATAGTAGATAATTTAAGTTTTCCTACCTCTTCGTCTATATGTTTTGGTACATCATGGACCGAAATTGATAATGATTTACTGTTATTAATTATATGTTCTACACACAATGCTTGGTTTGCGAAACTCATATCCATTACACTAGATGGATGCCCTTCAGCAGCAGCAAGGTTTACTAATCGACCTTCAGCAAGAAGGTTAATCTTTTTATTATTTACAGTATATTGTTTAATGTATTCTCTTGTAGTTTTAGAAGATGTGGATACTTTTTCTAATCCTGGGATGTTAATCTCAACATTGAAATGACCACTATTAGCTACAATAGCTCCATCTTTCATGTTCTCAATATGGTTCGTATCGATAGCTTTTATGCCGCCGGTAGCAGTTATAAATACATCTCCTACAGTTGAGGCGTCTTCCATAGTCATCACAGAAAAACCATCCATAATAGCCTCTAAAGCTCTTGTGGGATTAACTTCAGTAACTATTACATTTGAACCTAATCCTCTTGCTCTGGAGGCAATTCCTCTTCCACACCATCCATACCCTGCAACTACTACTTTTCTGCCAGACCAGAGTATATTAGTTGCTCTGGTAATTCCGTCTAACGTACTTTGTCCTGTTCCGTAACGATTATCAAAAAGATGCTTGGTGGCAGCTTCATTAACTGCTAGGATTGGGTAAATTAATTTATTTTCAGCAGATAATGCTTTTAATCGAATCACACCAGTAGTCGTTTCTTCGGTTCCTCCAATTATGGAGTCACTATATTCATCGGGGCTGTTATGTATTACAGAAACTAAATCTGCTCCATCATCCATAGTTATATTTGGTTTAGATGATAAAGTAGATTTTATATGTTTGTAATAAGTATCATTATCTTCACCTTTTATTGCATATGTTGAAATGCCATATTCATCGACCAGTGCGGCAGCGACATCATCTTGAGTACTTAAAGGATTGCTGGCACATAGAAATACCTTAGCTCCTCCACTTTTTAAAGTTATCATCAGATTAGCTGTTTCTGTAGTTACATGTAAGCATGCGGCAATTGTTACTCCGGTTAAAGGCTTCTCATTGCTGAATCTTTTTCTGATAGAGTTGAGTACAGGCATGTCTGTTGCTGCCCAGTTGATTCTTTCAATTCCAATATTAGACAGTTTATGATTTGCAATATCATTTTTAGTTGCATTAGTTGCCATTTGTTTCTCCTAGGGGAAAATTTCTCACACAAATAGGTGATAGTATATTAAAGTACTATTTCAGATGAGCAAATAGTTTCTACACGATATCTCAGATATATTAAGAATTATCAGCAGTTTCGGCTTTTGTAGTTTTCTTTGCAGCAGCAGTTGTTTTCTTAGCGGCAGCAGTTGTTTTCTTAGCGGCAGCAGTTGTTTTCTTAGCGGCAG
>CAYOMB010000003.1:0-21849 GCA_964404955.1 uncultured Dehalococcoidia bacterium | reverse complement strand
GCTGCGATCCAAAATGAACGTGAGATTGTTCAAAATGAACATTTAGTTGAGAGGGAGTATTTTACTAAAATCAATCATCCAATAGCTGGTGAACATAGTTATCCGAAAAATATTTGGCAATTTCAAAATATTCAAGATCCTTTATTTGAACGAGCAAATATTTATGGAGAGAATAATGAAGAAATTCTTAGTTCTCTATTAGGATTTAGCCAAAAAGATATAGGGATTATGTGGGAAGAAAAAATTATAGGTAATAAACTTTAGTTTTTAGCTTTTAGAAGGTATATCTAAACGAGCTTTACCTCCAACAAGTCTGGATCCTTCAGTATTTTCAATATACACATCACATTCAATATAATTTTGATCTTCCTCTGATACAGTATCGGTTACAACGCCTACCAGATTAATAATTTGATTATGTAAAACTAATTGACGAAAAACAACATCGAGTTGAGTTATTGTACCATCTGGCCAAGCAGTATTTAGTAATCTTGCAAGATATGCCATACTCATGATGCCAGGTACAATAGCGCCTGGAAGTCCTTCTGTTTTTGCAAACTCTTCATCAGTAAATCGAGTTGGTGCAGCGTTAAAAATATTCTTACTATTTTCTTCTTCACGAATCCATGTTTTGCAAAAATCGATAACATCATTAGGCTTAACCTCAATTTGGACTGGACCAAATTCGTCACCTAAGTCTATATCTTCGATATATTTCATCACTCTCTCCTTACATGAGATTCTCTAACTTTTGCAGCAATATTTCCATTTTGATTTCTAAAAATATGCTCCCAAACAATAAAAACCATCTGACCTGATCTACCAGTTTTGACATATACATCACTTAGTTGTATCGATGCATCAAGCGTGTCGCCAACACATATTGGCTCTAGAACATCGATTGCTTCTCCTGCATGAAATCCCGATTTTCCAAAATTCAATTTAATATCTGGTCTATCAAAACCTCTAACAAAAAGGGCACAAAATGTAGGAGGCGCAACAATGTCACGATATCCTTCTTCTAAAGCCTTTGCTTTATTATGGGAGATAATTGATTCATCCCCTATTGAGTTACAATACATAGATACTTCTTCTTTTGTTACCAAAAAAGAACCTGCAGGATATTCTTTATTCAGTTGACTTTTATCATAGTCAATTTGATCTTTATTCAAATCTTCCGACATATTTACCTCAATTCACATAATCAGGAATTCGCGTTTGTTCAAGAGTGATAGCTTTAAATTTATTGTCATTTAAGGCCTCTACTAAATCTTTTTCATTATGAATACTCATAGTAAATTCAGTCAAGCACGTTGCTATTGCACTAACAAAATGAGCATCACTGCCACCAGTACCTGAATATCCTTTTTCAGAAATCAATTTCTCGGTTCTTTCTAACTCACCTGAACGGTAACTTCCATTTAAATGCTCAACAATATTTACTTCAGAGAAATCAAGACCCGTATCTGAGTATTCACAAAACCCAATACCAAATCTTCCAGGATGGGCTGGAAAGGCAATACCACCAAATTTTTTGGCGATTCTAATTAATTCAAGAGAGTCCATTTTTACATTTCCAAAATCGATTTTATCTAGCATTTGTTTAGTAACTCCATACACTAGAAAATGACCATGTCTGGTATCAAGTTCTGAACCTTTGAAAACTAAAACATCATATTTTTCACTTATTTCTGTATAATCTATATCAATATCGAATTTTCTATGTTCAGTTAAAACAATGCCATCAACGTTGTAACCTTTTTTTCTTAGGGATACAATCCATTTTAGGTATTGCTCAACGGTTGCTCTAGAATCATCTGAGGATACAGAATGACAATGCAAATCTAAATTCATTAAATTTTACCTTCCTATAAATCAGAACTGAATACTACAACTCAGTTACAGATTATGGTATGATATTATACAAACGGTAGCATAATAGTATTAATACGCCTTGGTCAATGTCTAAAATACAAATACTATGCAAAATTAACTAAAAAATATAGCCAAAATATAATATATATTCAAATGTTTAGATTAACAAAAGGAATCAAATGACAACAAAAAACCCTTCGCGCGAAAGCGACTTCGATGATGGAACTAATATAGAAGTAAAAGATTCAATATCAAAAAGTTATCAATATGGATTTGTGACAGATATAGAATCTGAAACTGCTCCCAAAGGATTAAATGAAGACACAATAAGATTCATCTCAAATAAAAAAAATGAGCCTGAATGGTTATTAGAATGGCGACTTAAAGCTTATAACCACTTTCTACAACTTATTGATGATCAAAATATACCTGAATGGGCTAACATAAAGCATGATCCAATAGATTTTCAGGATATGTATTATTATTCGGAGCCAAAAGCCAAAAAAGAATTACAAAGTTTAGACGAAGTGGACCCAGAATTACTAGCAACCTATGAAAAGTTAGGAATACCTATTGCTGAACAAAAGAAATTAGCAGGTGTGGCAGTAGACGCAATTTTCGATAGTGTTTCAATAGCTACTACCTTTAAAGAAGAGCTGTCCAAATATGGTGTAGTTTTTTGCCCTTTGTCTGAAGCAGTTCAAAAATACCCTGATCTTGTACAACAATACATGGGATCAGTTGTCCCCTACTCTGATAATTTTTATGCAGCCTTAAATTCGGCGGTTTTTTCTGAAGGATCTTTTTGCTACATACCCAAAGGTGTACGTTGCCCATTTGAATTAACAACATACTTTAGAATCAACACCCAAGAAACGGGTCAATTTGAAAGAACATTGATAATTGCAGAAGATGATAGTTATGTTAGTTATCTTGAAGGTTGCAGTGCTCCAATGTTTGATACAAACCAGCTTCATGCTGCTGTAGTTGAGTTGGTGACATTAAACAATGCAGAAATAAAATATTCTACGATACAAAATTGGTACCCTGGAGATGAAAATGGGAAAGGTGGAATATATAACTTTGTAACAAAACGAGGAAGATGCATAGGAGATAATTCTAAAATCTCATGGACACAAGTTGAAACCGGTTCTGCTATTACTTGGAAATACCCAAGTGTGATTTTGCAAGGTGATAACTCTGTTGGAGAATTTTACTCAGTTGCCCTAACCAAAGGTCATCAACAAGCTGATACCGGAACTAAAATGATCCATCTAGGCCAAAATACTCGGAGCACCATTATCTCTAAAACCATTTCAGCAGATAAAGGGGTTGGAACCTATCGTGGACTTGTTCGAATTAACCCTAAAGCTGAAAAGGCATGGAATTTCACCCAATGTGATTCGTTATTAATTGGCGATGAGTGTGCCGCACATACAACACCATATGTAGAAGTTAAAAATAATACTGCACATTTAGAGCATGAAGCTTTCACATCAAAAGTTAGTGAAGATCAACTGTTTTATTGTAATCAAAGAGGGATATCTAGTGAAGATGCCCACTCATTAATTATTAATGGATTTTGTAAAGAGGTATTTACACAATTGCCACTAGAGTTTGCAGTGGAAGCTACAAGACTATTAGAGGCAAATCTAGAAGGGGCTGTCGGATAAAATGTTAGAAGTTAAAGATTTATATTCCTCAGTTAGCGGGAAATCGATTTTAAATGGAGTAAACTTAGATATTAAACCAGGCGAAGTTCATGCCATAATGGGTCCAAATGGATCAGGTAAAAGTACACTTTCATACACTTTGGCTGGAAAACCAAATTATATAGTCAACTCGGGTGATATTATATTTGAAAATCAAAGCATTTTAGAAATGCTTCCTGAAACTAGAGCTCAATTAGGCATATTTTTATCATTTCAGCACCCTTTGGAAATTGCAGGAGTCCGTATGGACCAGTTTATGCGGTCTGCATATAATTCAATACAAAAACAAAAGAATCAGGAAGAATTAGATGTATTAAAATTTAATCGTCTATTGAAAAGTAAATCTGAAGAACTTAATGTTGAACCGAGTTTAATGCAAAGATATGTAAATCATGGATTTTCTGGCGGTGAAAGAAAGAAAAACGAAATACTGCAAATGGCTGTTCTTGACCCTAAATTAATGGTTCTAGATGAACCAGATTCAGGTTTAGATATAGATGCTGTAAGATCTGTCGCTGAAGGGATAAACGAATTACGATCTGAATCAAAATCAACCATCATTATTACACACTACCAAAGAATACTAAATTATGTAATTCCTGATTTTGTACATATTTTTATGGATGGTAAAATAATACAATCTGGCGATAAATCCCTTGCTCTTCAAGTAGAAGAAAAAGGGTATGAAATATTTAGTTAATAAGTTATGGCTACACAAGAAATTTCAAATACTAAACCATACATTTCAATATATAACGATGTTATTTCTAATATAAATGAAAAAACATCTGAGTTAGTATTGTCAGCTAAACAAAAAGCTTTCAACAATCTTCTAACCACTGGTTTCCCTACACATCGAAAAGGAAACGAAGATTGGAAGTATACTGACGTTAACAAAATACTTCAGAAAGAATACAAACTTGTAGAAAAAAGTTTCAACACAAGTAATGATCGATACGAGAATATAATTTCAGGATTACCTTCTTACAATTCCAATAATTATCTCATTTTTATAAATGGTGTCTTTCAACCAGAAATATCACAAACATCTAACGAGTCAATAATTATAGATTCTTTGGAAAATAGTTTAGACAACTACTCTTCGATAATAACCCCTCACTTAGAAGATTTATCAACTTCTGACGATCCATTTATGAATTTTAACACTGCTCTTTTTCAAGATGGAGTTTTTATTTACGCTCCCAAAAATACAACAGTAAATAACCCTATTCAAGTAATTAATATTGAATCCAATAATTCTCCTGATAAAAATTATATTATTTCACCGCTACTCTTAGTTATAGCTGATGATGGAAGTTATGTTAATTTAGAAGAGTATTGTATAGGTACAGATAATTCATCAAATTTAATTAATACTATATCTAGATTTGTGATTTGTAAGTCTTCAAAATTGAATTACTCAAGATTTCAAAACTATAGTAATCAGACTAACAACATAAATAATAGCCTTGCTACTTTAGAACAAAATTCTACTTTGAATTCATTTTATCTAGACTTTGGCGGGCAAATAATTAGAAATAATTTGAATGTTGAATTATTGGGAGAAGAATCTACTGCCAATATGCTTGGATTATACTTACCAAATTCTAATCAACATGTTGATAACCAAGTAATAGTAGATCACAAAAGTCCGTATTCCTACTCTGACCAAACATACAAAGGAATACTTAATGGAAATGCGCAATCAGTTTTTCATGGGAGCATAATTGTAAGAGAAAAATCTATAAAAGTAGACGCAGCTCAAGAAGATAAAAATTTATTACTCTCTAGTGAAGCAGAAGCTTACACCAAACCAGCCTTTTGGATTTACTGTGATGATGTCATGTGTAAACATGGTGCTGCCTGTGGGCAAATCGACGAAGAAAGCCTTTTCTACTTAACGAGTAGAGGTATCAGTAATACTGTAGCCAAACAACTATTAGTACGAGGTTTCGTCGGAGATGTTTTAAATAGAATTGAAAGTGATACTAATAATAAAAAGTATATCGAAAATCAAATTGAAAACAAGCTAGATAGTTGGTTATAAATGATTGATATCACTAATATACAAAACGACTTTCCTATATTAAAAAAACAGGTTAATAATAATCAATTAGTATACTTAGATAATGCAGCTTCAACACAAAAACCTAACCAAGTCATACAATCAATAGTTGAAAGTTATGAATTATATAATTCTAATGTCCATAGGGGGGTACATACTACGAGTATGGAAGCAACTGAGAGGTATGAGCTAGCCCGCGATAAAGTTGCCAAATTTATTAATGCTAAGTCAAATGATGAAATTATATTTGTCAGAAACACAACCGAAGCATTAAACCTCATTGCTTATGCTTGGGGGCTAAACAATATTAAATCAACTGACAATATTGTTGTAACTGAATTAGAACACCATAGTAATCTTGTACCATGGCAATTTGTTTCACAAAAAACAAATTGTGAGCTCAGATTAATTCCCACTACGCCTCAAGGAACATTGGATCTTTCGAAAATAGATGAATTAATAACTGAAGCAACGAAGATTGTATCAATCGTACATGTTTCAAACCTTACTGGAACAATAAATCCAGTAGATGAAATTATAAAAAAGGCAAAATCTGTAGGAGCTTTAGTTTGCATAGACGGAGCACAAAGTGTCCCACACATGCCTGTAGATGTTCAACAACTTGATTGTGAGTTCCTAGCATTTTCAGGGCATAAAATGCTAGCCCCACCTGGAATTGGTATATTACATGCAAAAACTTCTGTACTAGAAGAATTAGAACCCTTTCTCAGAGGTGGTGAGATGGTCAAGGAAGTAACTTATAGTAATGCTACATGGAATGATATTCCAACCAAATTCGAAGCTGGAACACCGAATTTTATTGACCCTGTAGGACTAGGTGTTGCAATTGATTATTTATCTAGTATCGGTATGGAGAACGTAAGACAGCACGAGAAAGAATTAATAACGTATGCATTAGATAAGTTAAAAGAAATACCGGGACTAGAAATTATTGGTCCAACAAACCCTGAAATTCGTGGTGGAGTTGCTACTTTTACTATGAAAGATATCCATCCCCATGATATAGGCACAATATTAGATCAAAGAGGAATAGCAATTAGAACAGGCCATCATTGTGGTATGCCATATCATAAAAAGCTTGGGTTATCTGCAACATCACGAGCTAGCTTTTATATCTACAATGATTATAATGACATAGATAAATTGATCGAAGGAATGAATGATGTCATTAATTTCTTTAACTAATATATAAACCTAAATGAGTACATGTTACCAAGCGAACTAAATGATTTATACAAAGAGGTTATTTTAGACCATTATAAAAATCCTCGTAATTCATCAGAAATCATCGAACCAATATACAAAGCTCGAGGATATAATCCCTTTTGTGGTGACGAAGTAAACTTACAAATAAATGTCGATAACAATCAAGTAATTCAAGAAGTAGGTTTTCAAGGTCATGGATGCGCTATAAGCCAAGCTACAGCATCATTAATGACTGAAACAATTAAAGGTAAATCAATTACTGAAGCATTAGAAATCCGTGAAGAATTCAGGAAAATGATGCAAGGTGAGAATAGTAACTTGGAATTATTACAAGACCTAGAAATACTTGAAGGAGTTAGAAACTTTCCTGTACGCATAAAATGCTCTCTACTTTCTTGGTCTACTCTTGAAGACAGTGTATCTTAACCATCTAGTAAAGTTATGAATAAACCAAGGATAGAAAATTCGATAATTGCATATTTAGGGCATGAAGATAGCCCAGATATATCTAATCCTATTCATTCTACTGAAATAGCACAAGCCTACGGATTTAAAGGTCCACTTGTTGGTGGAGTAACAGTCTGGGGATGGGCTACAGATACTATACTTGAAGCATTGGGGGAAGAATGGCTCAATAATGGATGGGCTGAATACGCATTTCGCCAACCCACATTCCCAGGGGATAAGCTAAGAATCCAAGGTACACAACGTAATGATTCTAATAACTGGTCAATAGAAATGATAAATGAATCCAATATAGTATGCGTAACAGGAGAAGTTGGTATTGGCAATGCACCCTGGGTAACAGAATTTGTAAAACCTTCGTCAATGGCCCCCAAGCCAGAAGAGGAAATAAAACCCAGCCTTTCTTTAGAACATACGCCTAAAGACAAAGATTGGAATGCTATGCAAGTTAGGTTTAATAATGAACTAGCTTCTGAATTCACCACAACAAAACAAATTACAACAAACCCAATCTTTACAGGAGAATCAAAAATAGCTCACCCTTCTTGGATTGCTGGTTGGGCTGAACAACTTATGAGGCATAATTTTGACATCCCAACGTCAATGCATACTAAAAGCAGAGTACAGCATAAACAACCTGTAGGGTTAAATTCTACAGTTATTGGAGGAGCACATATGCTAGATATTTATGAAAGAAAAGCTCACCATTTTGTAAATTTTGATGTTCTCTTACAAGATAGTCATGGTACAGATATTGCACAATTACGTCATTGGACAATATTTAAAATTGCTACAGAAGAAGAACGCGCTAATTTATAATTCTTTATAGTTATTAAAATAATTTAAAGCCTCTAAATAATTAGACTCAGTATTGAGATCTAAAAGAACTATTTCGTCATCTAAATCAATCTTATTTATAAATTCATTATATTTCTTAGTTACAGATCTTAATCCATTTGATTCTTCATTTATATTATTTATATCCTTA
Source organism: uncultured Dehalococcoidia bacterium (assembly GCA_964404955.1). Classification (GTDB taxonomy): domain Bacteria; phylum Chloroflexota; class Dehalococcoidia; order Lucifugimonadales; family UBA6952; genus UBA6952. Next base: position 13,517 of record CAYOMB010000003.1, on the reverse strand, counting down.
AAAGTTGATTTATTAAAGATAATGGGATGTCCTCCCCTATTATGATATACAGGATATGAAATGAGAGATTCAGAGGAAATATGTTCCTTTATAACCGATTGTACAATATAGTGAGTTCTAGGTTGATCTACACCAAGAATCAATAAGTTATCAACTAAGGAATTTAAAACAGATAGACCTGATTTTATTGAGGACGATCGACCAGATTCATAATCTTTATTCTCTACTAAAATAACTGAAGGATATTTATCTTTGATAAATTGAAATCTTTCTGACTCATAACCAACGACAACTGCTAAATAATTAATATCTGAATTTATTAAAAGATTTATTTGTTGTTCAATTAAAGGTAGTCCATTCCAGTTCACAAACGCTTTATTTTGGTTCATTCTAATTGATAAACCAGCACAAGTAAGAACAGCACCTACATTTTGGTAAACCATATATTACCTTCTAAAGTATTATCGAGATCATCCTCTTATTGGATGAAGTACACCCTGATCACCATCTGTGATTTTTGGTGTTTTATTTTTCTTTTGCAATTTGTTATAAATACTATCGATTTTCTGATCTTTAATTTTCAGACTTCCACCTTTACCCCCAAGTCTATATTGAATCAATTCAGCTATAATACTTACAGCAATTTCTTCTGGGGTAGCTGCTTTGATATCCAATCCAATTGGGGTATTAATAGTTTTTAATTTGTCGATATCAATTCCTCTGGAAAGTAGTTGCTCAAAAATCATAATTGCTTTTCTTTCCGAACCAACTAATCCGATATAACCCGCATTAGTGTTAATTGCAGATTCTAAAGCAATATCGTCAAAATTATGGCCTCTGGTAGCAATAACAATCATTGAATTTTTATTCACCTCAAATTTACTTGATTTGAATGCGTTTTTATAGTCAGCAACAATTGTATATTCTGCTTGGGGAAACCTTTGAGAATTGGCAAAGTCTTCACGATCATCAATTACGATACTTTTAAATCCAATAGAATGAGCTAAAGGAGCTAAAGATTTAGAAATGTGCCCACCCCCTATCAATATCAAAGTTGGATGGCTAGCATAGGTTTCAATATATACCGATATATTTTCATCGATATCAATCATTTTAGATTTTCCATATGGTATTAGATCTAAAATTGTATTATGAACTTGTTCATCTATTTTCTTGTTGTTAAATGAACCAGATGGGTTTCCAGATGAATCGAAATATATCTTTTGCTCTGGAATTGAATTTTGTTTATCAATAAGCGTAGCTAAACCTACCGAATGTTTTCCATTGTACGCATCTACCACATTGCTAGCAAATGAATTAAATAAACCATCTTGGTAGAAAGGTTCTATTAGGAAATACATTGTTCCACCACAAACTAATCCATCTCTAGCAGCAATATCCTCATTCAAAAAATATTCTTTATATTCAGAATTTGCCTTCGACTTTAAAATTTCAGTAGCAGCAAACCAAATATCACCTTCTACACAACCTCCTCCTAAAGTACCTACAGAAGATCCGTCATTTTTAATAAGCAACTTAGATCCAGTTTTCTGAGGAGTAGAACCTTTGGTTTTAACAACAGTAGCTACAGCAAAATCATTATTTCGCTTTGATTCATCTATTATCGCTTTAAATACTATATCCAAAGTACACCATCATTTTACAATATGTATTATTATACCAAGATAAAGATACCATTAATAGTTATCCAAATTCAAACGGTATATCGTCAAGATTATAATCTTTAAGAGTATATTCAGGAGGAATTAATATGGCACTAAATAAGGTTTCTGAAGATAACAGCAAAATACTACTCGACTGGGATAAGCTCGAAATAGGAGAAAGTTTTGATACGTGGGAGTACATGTACACTGAAAATATGCTGACTCAATTTAGAAAAGGTGTAATGGACGCAGATGCTGCATTCCCGACCGTTGCACAAAAAGTCGACACAAAACAATATAATAAGAAATATAAAGACAACGGTTCAGTTAACGCTAGATGCTCATTTTTTTGCTACAATTCACCGATTCCAGGAAAAAGTATAATTGTTAAATCATGGATAGCAGATAAGTATAAAAAACGTGGCAAAACTTATATTGTTACAGAAGCCGTTTCGGTAGATGAAGATGGCCGTTTAATTGATCGAGTTATAACACATGAACTCAAGCAACCATCCGAAGTAGGTAAAAAATGGGGGTAAATAACATACCGCAAAAAAGAGATAACATTGTATCTGTCACTCCAAATATTAGATACTATATCTGCGACATATGTAAGTCTTCAATGCTAGCAATACACTGTAAAATAAAATGTCAAAATTGTGGTTATACCAGAGACTGTTCTGATTATTAAATATAATTTATATACTTTGTGCCATAGGAAAAATCTCTGTAATTACCTCTGCACATGCCTTAGCAATCTCAGTATGTTCCTTTTGAGTTCCATGAGCACTTCGTAACTCAATGTAGTGAATCCAACTTCTTAATGTACCATTCACATACATACGACTTATAGTATTACCTTCTGGTAATACTACACGGGCTTGTTCTTTTGCTATACCGTTATCAACTGCCCATTTATAAGCTAATTTAGCTTTATCAATAACATCGTTTTGTAGTTCATCCCATTTCAATTGTAAGTTTTCATCATTAACCTCAATAGAGTTTTGTCGATTTTTGGGGTCTTGAAGACGAGCTTCACGTAATACAAAATCCAAGTCCTTAGTAGGATTAGCATATCTTTGACTAAATTCTTGAAAACTAAAACTCCTGTGTCGTAAAATTTGCCTGGCAATATCGCGAGTAGTTTCTATTTCTAAACAAGCATTGACCATTTCCAAAGGTGACCAATGAGCATGATTTATGAGAAATCGAATTAGCCTTTCGCTTGTTTCTTTATTAATCTGATTGGAAGGATTTGAAACTTTTGCACAATAAGCAATTAATTCTTGTGCATTGTCTACACCTTCTTTAGTAAAGTCTTCAGTAGGTTGGGAATAACTTACTAATCTAACCTGCATGCATTCTCCTTTTATTACAAAAGTTCAAATAATTCACCCGCAGATTGAATACATTTTTCTCTTTCATTTTCATTTAACACTTTATAATCTAACGCTGTTATTACATTAGATTGTACCCTATCAGGATACCGGGATCCTACTATAGAAACTGCAATATTTGTGTTAGATAAAACAAATTCTAATAAATACGACGGTGTAATAGTATCAAATAAAGGATTCCTATCTTTAAGTGTACGAAGAGTAGTCATTCTCCCAGACCCCCCTAGTGGGCGCATCCCTATCACACCAATGTCGTTTTGTTTTGCCTTCTTGGTTAAATTATACGTATCAGAGTAAAATGCCGAATATTCTATCATCACTGTATCAAAAAGATTTGATTCTATCGCAATATCAATTAGGGATAAATCATGTGAAGAAATTCCAATATAATTTATAAGACCGCGATATTGAGCTATTTTCAAACCTTCCAAAGCTCCATCTTCTTGTAATATACATTCCCAATCTTCGATACCAACATCATCTAATTGATATAGGTCTATATAGTCTAAATTCATCAGACTTAAACTTCTATCTACATCGTATTGTGCCCCATCACGAGTTCTATTAATCGTTTTAGATGCAATAATTAAATCATCACGGTTAAAAGAAGGAACTATTTGTCCAATTAGAAATTCACTACCATCATAGATTCGAGATGTATCAACAAAATTCATCCCTAAACGTATAGCAGACAGTAAGGTGTCCTTTCCTTCCGGAACTTGAGGTGTGTCCATAGCACCAAAACCAAGTTCCGTAACATACAGATTAGTCCTACCTAACCGTCGTTTTATGATTTGATTTTTCATGCTAAGAAACGAATAAAGAAATAGGCATTTCGAGATAATCTTTTATTTGTTTAGCAAACTTAGCTGCGTCAACACCATCTATAACTCTATGGTCTGATGATAATTGGACATTCATAATTTCTCTAATAACAATATTTTCATCGATTACTACTGGTCTCTTAATTACTGAACTTACAGCTAAAACACCAACTTGAGGGGGTAGAATAATCGCATTAAAATCGTCAACAGCAAACATTCCTAAATTACTTACACTAAAAGTTCCCGAATATTCTTCTTGACGTAATTTACCTTCTTTAGCTCTTTTAGCAAGGTCTCTTGCAGCTGAAGATATTTCAATAATTGATAAGTCTTGTGATTGAGTAATAGCAGGAACTATTAACCCATCATCGACTGAAATCGCTATACCCAAATTAATGTCAGGCTTAACTTCAATATGGTCATCCCTAAATGAGGAATTAAATATTGGATAATCAATAAGTGCTAGCTTTACAGCCATTAATACTAGAGAATTTACGGTTATTCCAGAATTTGGATAAAGTTTTCCATATTGCTGTCTCATAACCAAGGCATCAGTCATGTCAATTGCCATACTAACATAAAAATGAGGTATACCATTTTTGGACTGCGAAGTTATTCGAGCAATAGCAGAACGTGTTGTGGAAAGGGGTATATTCTCTCCTGGTAAAACAGTTTGTGGTGGGGTTTTAGCTAAAGGCTGTTCAATTGGTTGATTAACAGTAACCATTGATTCAACATCTGATTTGGTAATACGGCCACCAGGACCTGTCCCATTAATTTTATTTATATCAATACCTTGTTCTATCGCAAGTTTTTCTGCTACAGGGCTAATTTTAATTTTTTCTGATTGTGTTTGATCAACAACCGAGACATCAGCAGCGGATTGTTCAACTGGAGTAGTTTTTGAGGTATTTTTATCCTCAACTTTAGGGATTGGCTCTTTAGTTGTCGTATTTGTTGTATTTGAAGAATCTCCTATAGCTTCATTCATATCTTTAACAACAACAGCAATTGAGCTTCCAACTTCCGCTGATTCACCTTCGTTTATTAATATTTTACCAATGAATCCAGTAAAATAACTTTCAATTTCAACTACTGCTTTATCAGTTTCTATTTCAGCTATGGGATCTCCTCGTTTTAAAGATGAACCTTCTTTTACGAGCCATCGTACAAGGGTTCCTTCCTTCATATCATAACCCATTTGCGGCATAACAATACTATCGGACATTATTCTACTCCAATTACTATTATGTATTTAGATTTTGATGTATATATGTAATTATACGATCCTTGCTGGGAATTACTTGAGATTCTAGCACACTTGTATAAGGCATCGGGACTTCAAGTCCACCAACACGTCCTATAGGACCATCTAAAGAATCAAATGCCTCTTCTTGAATTGTACTTGCTATCTCTGCTCCAAATCCCCCAGATCTCCATGCTTCTTCAACTATAACTAATCTATTTGTTTTATTAACAGAATTAATAATTGTTTCTTTATCCCATGGGCGAAGCGACCTTAAATCTATAACTTCTACATCTATTCCTTGATCCTCAAGACTATTTGCCACTTCTAAACAAAGTGGTACCATTTTTGAATACGCCACTAGGGTCAAATTATCACCAGAACGAACAACATTTGCCTTGCCAATAGGTATTTCATAATAATCTTCATCGACAATTCCTTTAGATCCATACAATAAAATATGTTCAACAAAAACTATAGGATCATTTTCCTTAATTGCAGATCGAAATAATCCTAATGCATCATATGGAGATGAAGGCGCAACAACTTTTAGTCCAGGTACACTAGCTAACCATGGTTCAAAACATTGAGAATGTGTTGCACCTAGTTGAGCTCCCCCTCCTGTAACTGTTCTTATCATAAATGGAGCTGAGTATTGATTAGCAGACATGTATCTAATTTTTGCAGCATGGTTTACTAATTGATCTAAAGCAACTAATAAAAAATTTATAGTCATGATTTCAATGATTGGTTTTAAACCTACCATAGAAGAACCAGTTCCTAATCCAACAATTGCAGATTCAGATAATGGACTATCAACAATACGTTTTGGGCCAAATTCTTCTAGTAGGCCTTTACTTACAGCATAGGCTCCACCATAAGCCCCGACATCCTCTCCCATTAAAAAACAGTCATCATTATCAATGAGAGCTTCTCGTATACCTTTAGTTAATGCTTCTCTATAGGTTATAACATTAGGCATAAAGACCTCCTATCCAGCATTTTCGAAATAGATATTGTTATATAAATCATCTATCGCAGGAAATTCACTTTCTGTAGCAAATTCGACTGCTTGGTCCATCACAGTATTCATTTTTTCGTATATCCCGTCCAATTCATTCTTTGCATAGCCATTTTCTTTTAACCATGACCAATATAAATTAATTGGATCTCGCAATTTCCATAATTCTTCCTCACTAGATCCTCTATACATTGAGGGGTCAGCCATAGAGTGACCTCGGAATCTATACGTTTGAGCTTCTAAAAAATATGGACCTTTTCCATTTCGAACATCTTTTATAATTTTTTCTGTTATTTTCTTAACTTCTAAAACATTCATACCATCAACGCGAGAACAAGGCATATCATAGGCATGACCAATTTCAAAAATATCTTTTTTTGCTACCGCCTCTTCAACAGGAACACCCATTCCATATAGGTTATTTTCACAAATAAATACAATAGGTAAGTCCCATAAAGCAGCTAAGTTCATAGACTCGTGAAACTCACCCTCATTCAATGCTCCGTCACCAAGAAAACAAAGTGTAACTGCTCCAGTGTTTCTATATTTAGCAGCATAAGCCAAACCAACTCCAATAGGTAATTGACCGCCAACAATCGCGTGACCGCCGGCAAAATTCTTGGTTGAGTCAAATATATGCATTGATCCACCTATTCCACCGGTGGTACCTGTAGATTTTCCAAAAAGTTCAGCCATAGCATACTGAGGTTCAACACCTCTAGCCAATGCATGACCATGATCTCGATAGTGAGTGATAACATAGTCTTGTTCTTCCAAACAAGATATAGAACCTACAGCAATAGCCTCTTCTCCAGTATATAAGTGAAGAAACCCTTTAATGTTACCTCGTGAATAATGCTCGGAACATCTATCTTCAAACAAACGAATTAATATCATTTTTTCGAGTAATTCAAAATACTCAGAATTAGAAGTTTTATTACTTACAGCTTTATTTTTTAATGCCATAATGTCCTCCTCTACCCATTAAATTAAATATGTATAGGGTTCCCTAATGCTGCTAAAGCAGCTTCCTTTAGCGTTTCTGATAAGGTGGGGTGTGCATGCGTTAATAATGCTAATTCATCCACTGTTCCCTCGAGGGCCTGAACCATCGATAATTCAGCAAGCAATTCGGTAACTTCTGGCCCAATAAGATGAACCCCAAGTATTTCGCCATATTCAGAGTCAACAACGATTTTGCAAAAGCCTTCTGAATGTGAAGACGCTATAGCTTTTCCACTTGCTAAAAATGGGAATTTGCCAATTTTAACTTCATAGCCATTCGTTTTTGCTTGGGCTTCACTTAACCCAAAACTAGCCACTTGAGGGTTGCAATAAGTAGCCTTAGGCATATTGGTATAATTAATATCAGGGGCAGTGTCGCCATGAATTCTTTCTACTGCTAAAACTGCTTGAGCCTGTGCAACATGAGCCAAGGGCAAAACACCAGTAACATCACCAATTGCAAAAACGTTCTGAATATTAGTATTCATTGAGGAGTCTACATTAATCCAGCCATTGCTTAATTCAACTCCTAATGAATCTATACCTAAGGAATCAGTAGCTGGCGTAATGCCAATTGCTACTAAAATTTTATCGAACTTAAGATTGATTTCCTCATCACCTTTTCCAGTTAGCTGGACAGATATAGTTTTGGGAGTTGTTTTAACTGAATTCAAGGTAGTTTCAGTGAGAATCTTTATTCCTCGTTTTGAAAAGGACGTGTTAAGAGCAGAGCTTACTTCTTTATCTTCATTTGGAACAACGTCTGGCAGCATTTCTATGAGAGTTACATCGACACCATATGAATTGAAGAGTGATGCAAATTCCACTCCAATAGGACCAGCACCAATAATCCCCAATGATTTAGGAAGCTTTTTCATCTCTAATATCTGTTTACTATTAAGTATCTTATCTCCATCAAATGGGGCTTGTGGTAATTCTCTTGGAACACCACCAGTGGCAATAATTATATTCTTTGATTCAATAGGAAATTCATCAGCTGACTGTACTCTCTCACCTACGTTATCAGCGGGGTCAGTTATATCAACTAATAATGAGGATTTAGAAATAAATCTTGCAGAACCGCTGATTACATCAACTTTATTTTTTTTCAAAAGATGATTTATACCAGTTACAAGTTTATTAACAACTTCGCGGCTTCGGTTAAATCCAACTTCATAATCAGCTACAAATGAACTTATATTAATTCCATAGTTATCTGAGTCTTTAATGAGATCAAGTATTTCGGCATTTTTTAACAATGCCTTACTAGGTATACATCCCCAATTCAAACAGGTTCCGCCAATTTCAGATTTTTCTATCAAAGCAGTTTTATAACCTAATTGGGCTGCTCGTATCGCCGCTACATACCCACCTGGTCCAGCTCCAATAACTGTTATATCGTAATCTGCCATATATAAGTCCTTATTTCTGATTATCTTTGTGCCAGAATAATATGTAACGATTAAAGACATCAAGCATATTTTGCTTAAGTATAGAATATTTCTATGAATAAGAAAGAAACTATCGATAACGCAAAGATATTCCTATATAAGGTAATTTAACTAAACGTATATCAATAAATGAACAATTAGTTAAGAATTTATAAAGTTTATTTACTTAATAAATTTAATTGTTCAATAACATATGTTCCCATATGTCGATTCTCAGTAAATATATAGTTAGGGTTTTTTAGATTATAGCCAATAATTGGTACACTTTGTTCGTGTTCTGAGCCATGAGATCGTAAATCGTCTGGCATTTCAACCAGATCGGTATCACCAAATACTGTATCCTTATCTGCAGTAACTATGACTTGACCAATTCGTTCTGATCGTAGGTTGTATTTTGTTATTGCCTCATCAGATGTCATTGCTAAATCAACCCCTTCTAATGTATTTAGTAAATCTATAGATTTTGATACTAAAGAGGCATCTAGATAGATAAAATAAGCCCCTCCTAGATTAGAATGATGGACAACATGTTCATCTTTTATTATCGGAACGGCAAGATTATCAATTCCATTTTGTTTGAGAATTTTTCCTAAATCAATCAAATTTGTCTTTCTTGACATGCCATGATCTGCACTAAGCATAATAGTTGCTTCTGGGAATTTATTCATAATATTACCCACCGCAGTATCTATGATATTAATATGTGTTTTAGCTTCGATTGATTCTGGTGGGAATTTGTGATGCGCCCAATCAGTTGTTGTAATATATACAAATTCAGGTTTGTATTTTTCCATAGCTAACTCAGCTGCATTAATAGTCCACCCATTACATTCTAAAGAATAAATAGAAGGTGGATCCCCTAAAATATCGACCACCCATTTATCAGGCTTTTCAGCAGAACTAACAACTGTTGCATCGTCTCCAAGAAGCCTTCTCAGTTTATCTTTGGATGTGGAAAGTACTGTTGTTATGTTTTTACTTTTACACATGGAAAAAATAGTAGGGGCCAATATGTATTCCCCCGATTCCATATAAACTTCTTCTTTGGTTTCTTGGATATATCTATAATTAGAACAAATACCATGAACTGAAGGATATTCACCTGTTATTACTGAAACATTATTAACATTAGTCACTGAAGGCCACATTGATTTACCAACAGTGTAAAAGCCGTTTTCAATCATTCGATCCATGTTAGGAGTTTCTATTGCGTCAAAATACGTAGGATCAAATCCATCGATACATATAAGAACTATGGGAGAATAGTTAGCCATTACAACCTCCAGAATAAATTATCTACGAAATGGTATAACCTTATTATTATCATCCAATTGAGCAGGGTAATAACTACCATTTCGTAGACTATACAATAAAGATTCAACACTAACAATCTCATCTTCAAATACAGTCATATATCTACCTACACCATTGAATGAATGGGCATCGCTACCCCCAATCATTGGCTTACCTAAATATTCTGCGATATCCCATGCCCATAAATTCTCTCGTAATACAGTTCCTCCATTGAGAACTTCAATAGCATCAACTAGTTCAAAAATTGGATGTTTTGCTATATCTTCAATAGTTTCAGGTTTGATTTTATAGTCTTTAAATAAAAGATTATTATTATTATATGGTGGCTTTTGAGTAAAATTTCGAAAAGGGTGAGCTAAAACAATGAAAGCATCTTCTTTATCAGCAATTTGTCTAAGACTTTCAGGATTTCTCATCCCCGAAATATATTGTGTAAATCCAAACGCAGTTATATGACCTACCTCAGTCTCAATCTCCATTGCATTCAATAACTTTAAATTATCCATTCTTTGTTGAGCCTGATTTATGGATTGTTCACTCCATGGTCCACCATGCTCAGTCAAACAGACTGCGTCAATATTGATAATTTTAGACCTATTATGTAATTCATCTAGAGACAAGTTACTATCGCTACTACCATACGAGGTGTGGACGTGCATATCTATGTTCATTAAGTGCCTTTATTAGTTTTGAAATGTTTTAGGTATATGTAAAAAAACACACCAAGCAATTCTACTATTACTGAGAATTATAAGCAATAAATAAATACAGAATAGACTATAAATTTTTAATACTAGTTTCTAAATCTTATATTATCCCTAGCAAGGTCATTAAGAGTATTACAGCCCATCAACTTCATATCTCGTTCAATTTCGTTTTTCAGATTAGTTAATGTCTTTTCTACCCCACGTTGTCCACCAGCTGCCAATGCATATAAATATAATCTTCCTCCACTACATGCTTTTGCACCCAAACTCAATGCCTTGAGGATATGAGTACCTCTTCTAATTCCACCATCACAAATAACATCAATTTTATCTCCAACTGCATCGACAATTTCTTGTAATTGATCAAAGGGTGAGCGGGATCCATCTAGTTGGCGCCCTCCATGATTGCTAAGCATTATTGCATCAGCACCTATGTCCACAGCTTTTTTTGCATCTTCAACACTCATAATACCTTTTAAACAAAACCCTTTTTTCCACTTTTTCCTTATAGCAATAGCATCATCCCAATTCATTGTCTGATCCAACATTTCATTAATATAATTTGAAACACTTGTGGCAATGTTCGTACCGTGACTCACATAATCTTTTACTTGAGATAATTCAAACTTATCACTGGTAAAATGCCTAAATGCCCACTGTGGATGAGTTATAAAACTGACTAAGCTTTTTAATGTGAGATTAAAGGGAGAGGTAAAGCCAGTTACAAGATCTCTTTCTCTATTCCCTGCCACTATAGTATCAACTGTTAATGCTAGGCAATCAAAATTGTTTTCCTCGCATCTTTCAATCAAACTATTGGTCAATCCCCTATCTTTATGAAAATATAATTGAAAAATTTTTGGGGTTTTTATTGTAGCTCCAATTTCTTCAATACTAACGGTTCCAAGACTACTAATACCAAACATAGTACCAAATTTTTCTGCAGCTCTACCTACAGCTCTTTCTCCTTGGTAATGAAATAATCTTTGTAACGCAACCGGGCTTAAAAATAATGGCATAGATAACTTTTGGCCCATTACTGTTGTTGAAATGTCTATATTGTCTACTCCAGCCAAAACATTTGGCACCAAATCACAATCTTCAAATGATTCTGTATTGCGTTTATATGTTGACTCATCATCAGCGGCACCATCAATATAATGAAATATAGGTGATGGCAATCTTTTCCTTGCTAATTTTTTGAAGTCATCAACATTATGACAATCATTTATATTCATAAATTACTACTCCCCTACTGTAGTTCAGATGTAATTATTCTCAAGTTATTACTTTTCATTTTCTTCGCAATATTTCTTGCATAATCCAAGTTATCCACAATTGTATAAAAACTAGGCCCACTACCTGAAAGTCTCACAAAAGATACTCCTAATGATAATAACTTATCTTTTAAATTTTTGTACTCAAGAAAAACTTGATCGATTACTAATTCAAAAGTATTCAATGCATTACTAAGTAATTGAATATTATTTGTATTTGATTTATTTATTGAATTAAAAATTTGAGTTGTAATTGAACCATCAGTATAATGATTTTTGGATAGTAAAGAATACATAAATTTTGTTTTATTTATTACCCCCCTATTTAAAGGTATGAAAATTACTGCCCAAAGATTTTTCAGGCCAAGACCTGTACTTATCTGTTGCCCTTGGCCTTCAACCAATGAGCAACCTCCTGAAACAAAAAAAGGTGAATCCGAACTTAAACTAAGCGACAATTCTCTTAGCTTTGATACATCGGCTTCTAATTTATTTACTTCGATTAACCCTTTCAATATAGTAGTCGAATTTGAGCTTCCTCCACCTAGACCGGAAGATATTGGAATATTTTTTGTAGTTATTATTTCAAATTGATCATTACTACCAAATTCTTGTTGAAAAAGATATATAGCATCAAGTATTGAATTATTACTAGATTCCACAATCGCTGGTTTGAATGTAGTTTTGTTTTTTTGTGAATAGCTTATAGATATTTCATCATGTAAGTCCAAGGTGTGCATAATAGATGTCAAATTATGGAATCCATTATCAAGTAAATTATTCACCTCAAGGCTTAAATTCAATTTGGCAGGAGAAAACAAATTAAACATTACTTTGATATCCATTGGTTTTCATTGATAAATACAAATTTCTCCAATTATCAAAAGTTAAAGACTCTGGCCTACTATCTTTATCTATATTGTATTTTATAAGCATATCTTGAAATACAGTTTTTTCTATATCAAAAGATTTAGAAATATTGTTATATAATTTCTTCCTTTTGGAAGAAAACCCTTTTTTTATTAAATTAAAAAACATTTGCTGATTTTCATTGTCTATTTTAGGACTATCAAATAGCACGATCTTGATAATTGCAGAAAAAATCTTAGGAGAAGGCTTAAAGGCACTTGGTGGTATTCTTTTTATATAGGTAACTACACCGAAGTTTTGTAGTATAACTGCAGGTATAGATAGCTTCCCAGGTAAGGCTGTTAGGTTGCGTGCGACTTCGTCTTGCACCATAACAACTATCGATTTTGGGGAATTCTGTGATTCTACAAACCTCATAATTATTGGCATAGCAGCATAATAAGGCAAATTTGCCACTAATTTATATTCATTCGAATGAACTAGAGAAGTAATATCTACTGTACGGGCATCTCCATGAATAATTTCAACATTTGAATTTTCTGAAAAAGTAGTATTTAAATACGTAAGTAATTCTTGATCTAACTCAACACACTTAACAGAGCCAGCAAATTTACTTAATTGCTTAGTTAATTTGCCTCTACCTGGCCCAATTTCTACAACTACATCTTTTGGATCAATTTCTGCTGAATTGAGAATATGTGATAAAACCCAATTTGCATTTAAGAAATGTTGTCCTAAACT
>CAYOMB010000002.1:21661-26430 GCA_964404955.1 uncultured Dehalococcoidia bacterium | reverse complement strand
TCAAGCAAGGAATTGGCTCCTAACCTATTTCCACCATGAACACTGACATTTGCACATTCACCAGCTGCATATAATCCAGGCATACTAGTTACACCATGTACATCAGTCTTAATCCCACCCATTTCATAATGATTTCCTGGTCGTATCGGACAAGGTTCTTCTGCAAGATTAACATTAGCAAAATCCATAGCAACTTCATTGATGTAGGCTAATTTTGTTTCAATTAACTCTCGACCAAGATGCCTTAGATCTAACAAAACACATCCGTCGATTCCTCTTCCTTCATTAATTTCAGTTTGTTCTGAACGTGAAACCACATCGCGAGATGCAAGTTCCATCATGTTCGGAGCATAGGTTTTCATAAACCTTTCACCTTCAGAATTGAGAAGATATCCACCTTCCCCTCGAGCACCCTCTGTCATCAACACACCATTACCTTTAAGGGTTGTTGGATGATATTGAACCATTTCCATATCCATCAGTGGAATACCTACTTGGTAAGCTAAGCCCTGACCATCAGCTGTAACAACAAGACCATTTGTACTAGGTTCAAAACAACGACCAGTACCTCCAGTTGCCAAGATAACTGCTTTAGCTTTTATCAGATGAATTTGCCCTGTCATTAGGTCTAAAGCAACAACACCACAGCATTTCCCATCTTCAACGACAAGAGATGTTACGAACCATTCTTCGTATACCCGTGGATTATATTTCATTATTTGTTCATATAGAACATGGAGTAAAGCTTGTCCAGTGATATCAGCAACGAAAAAAGTTCGTGCTACTTCTTGACCACCAAAATGCCTTGTTCCCAATCGACCGTCTTCGTCACGATTGAAGATAACACCCATATGTTCTAATTCAAGTACTGCTGGTCCCGCTTCTTGACACATAATTTCTATTGCATCTTGATCACCGAGGTAATCACTACCCTTAACAGTGTTGTATGCATGATCATCCCAATTATCTCCTCGACTCTCAAGAGCAGCATTTATTCCGCCCTGAGCTGCATTGGAATGACTTCGTACAGGATGAACTTTAGTAATCATTGCAACATCAGCACCAGCTTCTTGAGCGGCTAAGGTAGCCCTCATACCAGCAAGACCTGCTCCTACAACTAAAACATCATGTTGATATACTGCCATATTATTCTCCAGATCACTTTACTTTATTAATCAAAAAACACACTAACCTAATTCTATCATGAAAAATAAAAATCTTATACAGAAATTTTGCCCTTCTGAATAGCATAATGAATGGCAGCAATAGTTGTAGCGTCAGTGATAATCTCATTATTTATGAGTTCTAGTATATCTTTAATCAAATATTTTTCTAAAAATAAAATCTCGTCTTCATCTGGATTTATGTTTCCCATAGAAAGGTTTTGTGCAAAATAAATATCCGTTTTTTCAGTCATAAAACCTGGACTTACCATTATGGATCCAATTTTTTCCATATGTTCGGCTATATACCCAGTTTCTTCTTCCAATTCTCTATGAGCACAAGTTAAAGGATCTTCATTGATTTCTAAAGTTCCTGCAGGAACTTCTAATATTGCTTCTTCTACTGCCTTTCGATATTGCCTCACCATAAGTAGCGATAACTTATCATTATCTAGAGCTACTATAGCAACAGAACCATTATGATTTATAATTTCTCTAGTAGAAATAATTCCATTGCTCAGTTTGACTGTATCAATTTGCAAACTAATAACATCGCCCTGATAAATCATTTTGCTGGAAATAGTTTTCTCATCCAAAATGCACCTCAGTTTAATTTGGTGAATCGTTCATACCGAAAAATTTCATGATATTTCGATAACTATTAAAAGATTTACTTCGACGTAAAAATTTAACATTATTATTACTCAATTTAGCTAATATTTTATCATTCTTAGATAGCTTGCTCGTAAAAATACCATCTGCACTAATTGCAGCAGAACCATTAGAAATAACCTTAAGTTCTACCAAGCTATTAGATGGAAGTACTAAACCACTGCCAAAACCTAAGTGGGCTGCAACAGGTTGTAATAATATATCTGAAGAAGTTGGATATAAAATTGGCCCTCCAGCAGATAATGAATAACCCGTACTTCCTGTAGCTGTAGATACAATTACAGAATCAGAACGGTATTCAGTTAACCATTGATCATCGACTTTTACTTCAATTCTAGCCATCTTAGCAACTGATCCGCTTCCAATAACTATCTCGTTAAGTGCTAAAAAGGAAAAAATTGGAGACATTTCCGAAGAAGAATCTACTATAGCTGCCTCAATCATGCTTCGTTCTTCAACATGTGTCTGCTCTATAAAGTCGTCATTAATATGCAATAGTGCTTCTTTGACATTTAGCTCTGTCATAAACCCCAAAGTGCCCATATTTACACCTAGGATAGATGTTTGAGAATTATAAACCTTATGTGCTGCTGCTAAAATTGTTCCATCACCACCTATTACTATCAAAACACTTACATCACATTTATTAGGTAGATTTTCCAAATCACAAACAAAAGTCAAAGATTGTGATTGAAACTTTTCAGTTAAATCTTTTGCAACTTTTTCTGTGCCTTCGATTAAATTGTTATAAACAATACCAATAGTCTTCATATTATCTCCAAATAAATAGTATCACTAAACTCAGTTGATTACTATTTAAACAAAAAAGCGCCTTCTTGATAAAAGCGCTTTTAAATTCAAAGTAATAATATGATTTTTATGCTTTAAGATCTACTCGAGTTTCATCTGTTGATTTATAACACCAATTGTTACGAAAGCTGTCTGAAGCCTATGGAAGGATGCTATAGGATTATGAGGTTGTAATCAATACGCTGTGGAAGTCTTGGAAAAGGACCAAAATAAGTTGGAAATGATTACGAACCACTGCTCTACCAATTGAGCTAACGGCCCCAAAAATTGAACAACAAGTTACTTTAGTTCAATATTTGAGCTTACATCAATATTTAGTATTAGCATTTTCCCAATTCTAAAGATTAATATTATTACATTTCTCACACGTAGATTCAGGTATTACTCCAATTTTCATTAATTGTGAAAACACAAAACATCCTGCACAAAAACCCACAACAGATTCAAGTATTGCAAAAACTGCAATAATTATAATTAATATATATGCCAAATTAGTAGATAATAATACAAATTCTGCCAGTAAAGATAGTGAAATTAATATAAAACCTATCAACTGAGCAAACCTTTTTGGTGGACCTGCTACAGGTTTGTTTGGGTTTCCCAATATCGGGATAATTACCTTTGTGGCCAATAACCCCATAGGGCTTAGTGTAGGTCCAGTTAAGACCCTCGCAATAAATCCGTAAAATAATAACCACAAAAGAGGTGTGTATCCGGTAAGTAAAATTGTTAAAATAAGTAATACAACCATTCCTGCCACTAAACGGGCAGCAAATTCATTTACTGGATGAGGAAAACTGAAAATATTTCTTACAATGTTCATATAAATTTGCACACCTTATTCTTTTTTAATTATGGTAAATCTTAAAAGATATTTTTGCCGTCTCATAGTTTAAATTCTGACATATGAGACAGCAATTTATCATTGAATTTTTACTTTAGTATCACTTCCAGACCATGAGGGTCAGCAGCACTGATTTTCTGACCAGGAAAAATACCATCAACCAGCCTGAGAGGGTCATCCATTGAGGCTAGGTCTTTTGAGTTCCAATCGAACCCTTTACAATTATCGTTAATTGTGAGAACAGCTACTCCAGGAGTTCGACCAGCATTCTCTAGAGCACCGATAGCAGTAAGTGGTTTAGCCCCACGTAAAGCAATAAACATCTTATTGCCTACTATGTCTGCCACATCTGGTTTTGGATCGAGACTAAAGGATTCTGACATAGATTGTGTAGTCACAACTTTATTTGTTTGTAAGTCAACGAAATTGACGTCATTACTGACACGCATACTTGTTACGGCAAATAAGTTGCCATTCTCATCAGTACAGGTAACTGCACCATGCGTATCTTCTCCACGAAGTTCAATCTGTACTGGATCTGGGAATACTCCATCACTTGCTCTACTAGCATCAAAAGTATAAAGGAAATCATCTCCACCTTTGGCTCCACTTTCGCCATTGGTCATTATTTTACCAAGGGGAAGACGGGTCACACCACACCCAATTCCTGGAACAGTGTTCTTTTCATAAACTTTTACAACAGTCATAGGTGTAGTTCCATCTGCAGAGCCTACATCAATTACTAGTAGTCCACCACCAGCTAGGGTAATATACGCAAATTTACTGTCGGCAGTGAAATCGTGGCAGATTGGGCGCACTACTGAAGTTCCTACGTCATTAGCAAATTGGTCCAAAGCTAATGTCTCAACTAGATTATAATCATTGCTAGTGTAGTCAGTTTGGATCTTATGCAAGAACCCAGATTCATCTTTAGCACCAATATTTGCGACGATTGTCATATTGTTATCCACAGAACCAACAGATGCGTGGGCATTTGCTGTTCCACCTGCTCCATTGAAACCACCTATTGTGTTAACACATCCATCTATAGTACGTGTGTCAATGTTTATAAAAAAAGTGTCTCCGGAACCTACATTAGCTAGAATAACATGGGTAGACTTTGGGCTAGTATGGTTAGAAAGTATCATGTGTGGTTTTTTAGGAGTTTCGCAGCCAGCTTCTTCCGCCTTCTTTGCTAAATCAATAATCTCTGGAGTTGCCTCACTAGCATTTGCAGATATATCAGCCCCATCCCATATGTAGATGAGCCCACCGCCACC
>CAYOMB010000002.1:18296-21561 GCA_964404955.1 uncultured Dehalococcoidia bacterium | reverse complement strand
CATTGAAAAATTTCCCAAAAAAAAACACCCTATTTCTAGGGCGCCTTAGCTTTTTTCTATCCGTAATATGCTATTAAAAATTAAAAGGAAACAGTGCGCCCATATGTAATTAGGGTGCAACACAAGCAGCTTATTAAATTGTTTATATTAATTGTTTCCACGATGTAACCTTAAAATTTGTCTTGATCGAACTATACAGAAAACAAATTGTTCTGTCAAAACAATGTTCTTTGTAGATGTTAAGTTTTTTATATTTTGGTATATTAATGTAGTAATTATATTAATTAACATAACCTTAGGTGGCAAAATGGCTGGAGATGAAATAGAAATTAACATATTTTGTGCTAAAACAGAATGTCGCTCAAAAATAGAAACAGTTTCAGTAAAAAAAGAAAATATGATGCTAACATCATCAGAAAAAATATTTTGTCCAACATGTAATGAGGAAGTAACTGAATATCGTGAGATTACTGGAAGAAGTGAGTCAAAAGAAGAAGAACTCAATACTCTCCCAGCAAGTGACTATATGAACTTATAGATATCCTAAAACATACAAATCAAGATAAAAATGCCATGGAAAAATCCATAAATCATTCAATAATAATTGTAAATAAAATTTCTGAAACTCTTAGTTGTAATAATTGTGCTACACGTTTAAGATTTGGGGACACTGAATGCCCACATTGTGGGAACGATATGTGGCAATTACTTGAAATGTGGGCTGAAGAACTACTAGATCGTCTAAACATTGCAAACAGCTAAGAAAATGCTGCCCGACCTGGATTCGAACCAGGGATTTCAACTCCAAAGGTTGACGTGCTACCGCTACACTATCAGGCAATAAAGAGTATCTACCATACTATAAAACCATGTAGATATTCAACAATTTACAGAAAAGAGGCAATAATGGAATATGGAATTGGACTAGATACTAGTTTAGGTATTACTTATGACCAAGACCTAGAAATGAGCACATATGCTTCAAAATATGGATATACTAGCATTTGGACACCCGAACATCGAGTATACGATAGTTTTGTTTTATGTTTGGAAAGATGGAATGCCACCAGAGAACATACAGATGCTGGTTTAAGTACAGGAATCGGTGTTTCACCAGTAAATTTACGAAGTCCATTTGCCTTGGCAATGACTGCTTCTACTATTTCTAAACGAACAAATGGTAAATTTATTCTTGGAATAGGATCTGGGGGTGTTTATAGAGAAGCAACAAGAAATTCTTTAGGATTGAATAAAGTTTCTGTATTGAGTCTAATGACAGATTATCTTTCTATAATTAAACCATTAGTACACAATCAAACAGTTAACTATACAGGTGATACTGTAAGCCTGCACAATACAAATTTAGGTACAGAAAATGAATATCCTACACCAATATATCTTGCTGCTTTAGGTCCTAAAATGCTTGGTGTCGGTGCCAGATTAGCAGATGGAATTGCACTAAATTGGTGTTCTACAGAACAAATTGCATGGAGCAGAGAAATAATTAAAACAGAAGCAGAACAAAGTGGAAGAAATCCCGATGAAATAAAAGTTGTTCAATATATACGCATGTGTATTGATAATGATGTAGATCTTGCAAGAAAAGCTTTTATTCAATCGATGCTAGGATATGCCCTTGGCAGTCCTAATGCCAGTCCTTCAGAAAAAAGAATGGGTTACAGGGGGCATTTTGAAAGAATGGGATTTTCTGAAGAATTGAATAAATTAGATGCAATGCGATCAGAAGGAGCAAGCCAAGAAAAACTAATCGATAGCTTCCCTGATGAATTAGCTCTCAAAGTTGGGTATTTTGGCAAACCTGAAGGAGCAAAAAGTCATTTTATTAAGCTTTCGGAAGGATTAGATACTGCCATTGTTAGAGTAGTTGCAGCAAAACCGGAAATAAATTCTACAAAACTTGTTATAGATACCTGCAAACCTTAGTTTCTGGATAATAAAGTCTCGGCTATTACTAACCCAGATTTTATTGCATCATTAACAGAAGCCCCGTATAAATAATCACCACAAAAATAAACTCCATTTTCACCTTGTGGTATTTGTTTCATTCTATCAAATACAGAAGGTGTATGCTTTGGTAATGCATTTGGGATTTCATATAGTCTTATAAAATCAAAACTAATCCCAGGAAACCAAGATATTAGTTCTAAATTTATCGCATCTACAATTTCTTCTTGGGAAGTATTATATAAAATCTGATTAACATTTACCGAAATGAGATTTTGAGAAGAATAAGAGGGGTTTATGTTTGTTAAACAACATATAGTATTAATTAATCCCCCACCAGCATTAGTAATTATCATAGGTTCTTTTATAAGTTTTTTTGAAGTTGCAAAATATAAACAAGTTGTTCCACAATATTGTGGCGCTTCAAATAGTTGAGTGAGATTTGAAGCTGTAGTTGCATCGGTTGCCAAAACAATTGATTTGGATGTTGTTGATGAACCATCAGCAAAACTAACTCTATGGTCTTCTATCGAAATTACTTCAGTATTAAAAGAAAATTGATCTTTGGGTAATTGGTTGTAAATACTTTTAGGGAAATCTGCAATACCATTTTCCAGCAAACATATATCATCTGAAGACATTGCTTTATATATAGTTTCAAAGGTACTTTTAACAGTAGATAGATCTTGATCGAGAAGTACTGAACCAAAAAAAGGTATAAAAAAATTATTGATCATTTCATCACTAAAACCATTTTGTTTTAAATAGTTATATGTTGAAATATTATTTTTTGTATTATCGGTTTTTTTTAATAACAAACTTATGCGTAGCTTAAGTATTTTTAATTTATCAATAAACGAACCAATAGGGGTAAAAATAGATTTAAAACCTTCAATAATATTCCTAAAGGGATCTACCACTTTATAAAAACGATTATTTATACGAATTGATGCACCTGGTGAAAAAGAATGTAATGGAAGTTGCTTTACATTAGTTACAGCGTCATATAATGGATACCCTTTAATAAATACTTGAAACCCTCTATCTAATTGATGGTCACCCACTAGATCAGTGGACATACGTCCACCAACATCAGACTGTGATTCTAAAAGAAGATATTTCTTATTGTTATCGGATAAGATTTTGGCACAAGTCAATCCTGAAACGCCTGCACCTATAATAATAATATCGTGGTCATACATAGTTATATATTAACGATATTTACCTCAATATGGAAAGATTAATTTTCTGATTTATCTTGCTCAGGAGTAGCTGGTGTTGGATCTGGAGTAGCCGGTGT
>CAYOMB010000002.1:12346-18196 GCA_964404955.1 uncultured Dehalococcoidia bacterium | reverse complement strand
GGTGTTGGATCTGGAGTAGCCGGTGTGGGATCCGAAGTAGGAGCCTGTTGCGCAACAGGTTTCTCCTCATCTTTTTTACCTCCGAAAGGTAAAGAGAAACGTGATTTCTTTGGCCTAGCACTAGCAGCAAGTAAATCAAGAGTTTCTGCTTCTATTTCAGGGGTCTTTTTATATGCTAAAAATATCATAACACCCGCTAATACAATACCTATGAGTACTACTAAATTACTCATTACGTACACATTAAAACTCGCTACAATAACTGCAACTCTACCTAAACCTTCTGTTCCTTCAGCAGGAGAAACAATGGATATACCTTTTCCGATTTCCTCTCCAGAATCACTGATTTCAGCAGAAGTAGCTTCAAATGACAGTGCTGAACCAAATATCAAGCTTCCGAAAAACATTATATTCCCAATTAATAACGCTCCTGCAAAAATAGAAATTCCTAATCTCCATCCTTCAGATATTGCTGACCGTTTCCGTTCTTCAACAACTTGTTCTTCTCTAACCGTCTCTTCACTTAATTGATCTTGCAACTTTTTCTCAGCAGCTTTTGATTGTTCTGAAGCTAACTTAACTCGTTCCTCACTTATTGCACGTAAGTCTTCAAGTTGCTGTTTCAAACGATTGATTTCAACATCTTTTCTTTGTGAAGTGGCGCTTTGGACTCTCCAAGCAGCTGCGGCTAAAGCACCTACAACACCAATTGCACCTGGAACAAACATGAAACCTAACAAATTTCCCGCGTCCATATTAACCTTCCTATATATATTTCAACTTCTAATAATAGTTTTAGTTATATTTTTAATATTATTGCACAAATAAAATACCATTTTGTGAAAAAACTAGCTAGACGGTTTAAGCATTTTTTAGACAAATTAACTTAATCATTAAAAAAATGTGGATTACAAATTCACAAGACTTATTTATAGGTTTAGGAACCATCAACAAAAATAATTTTTGAATCGGTATACATTTGTCGAATCTTTTTCCAAGGAGCATATTCTTCACCTTCGTAAAAATTCATAGCATCTCCTCTCGTTGGAAACTCAATTATTACCATTCTTGCTGGTTCCCAATCGCCTTCATGTCTTGTAAGTTCTCCACCTCGAACTAAATATTTGCCTCCATGTTTTGCAGCAATTTTTGGTACCTCAACTAGGTATTCCTTATATTTATCTGGCTCTACTACGCGAACATCACCTACCAAATAAGTTGACATGAGTTCCCTCTTTCTCTTTATCAAATGTATAAAAAATTGTTACAATGTCATTGTAGATAAAATTATTATCAATTACTAATATCAAAACAATTATAAATTGGAATTATTATGACAGAAAGTATAATACTTACAGGAATTACTGGATTAGCTGTTGTAACTGTAACATGGTTAATCAGTATATATCTAAGAGATTCATCTATTGTTGATATCGTTTGGGGACTAGGTTTTATCATAATAGCAATAACGAATTCCTTCTACTTTGAAATTATTTCTATTCGGCAATTACTAATTCTTGTAATTGTAACTATATGGGGTGCAAGACTCTCAGGGTATTTAGCAATAAGAAATGCTAACAAACCTGAGGACTGGAGATACCAAAAGTTCAGAGAAAATGCAGGGGATATATATTGGCTTACAAGCTACTTTAAAGTATTTCTCTTACAAGGAAGCTTAATGTGTATAATCTCATTACCTATAATAGTTATATTTGGTGACAATAATCCCTCTTCATTATCCATAATTGACTATCTTGGAGTATCCATTTTCTTCATAGGATTACTAACAGAAAGCATTGCTGATATTCAGATGTTTATTTTCAAGAAAAAACACGCAACATCGAGTACAAAAGAAAGTGTTTGCAATACCGGATTATGGAAATATTCTAGACACCCTAACTATCTTGGAGAAATAGTATTATGGTTTGGCATAGGAATTATAGGGTATTCTTCAGAATATGGATATCTTAGTTTGATTAGCCCATTTTTACTAACATTTCTGATGATAAAAATTTCAGGCGTGTCTATGTTAGAATCTGAACTTATCAATACTAAACCTAAATACTACGAATATATGTCAAAAACTCCAAGCCTATTTCCCAATTTATTCAAAAGAAATAAATAAATATTAAGCATCCCGATTTGGCATATTAGCATAATAGCTATATAATAACCTAAATTTACAACCTAATTGGATAGTCTATGAACAAGATAGAGCCATTTCAATTCTCATTTGAAAATTGCAGGATATGTGGACACCCTCCACGAGGTAAACGTTTCTGTTACTGGTGTGGAGCTTCTTTAGACATCGATGATAAACAACCCTACGATAAAAGATCCCTTGAAGAACAACATAATGGTCTAAGTTGCAATGTTGTTCATGGCCGTGGCAAACAAAAACAAAGTCATGAAGAATGGATCAGAGAAGGTAGAGATTGGGAAATTCCTACTTTATGCATTAATTGCGACAATATTATTAGATTCCCTCTTACATTAAAAAGATATTGTAGTAGCTGTGGAATTAATTTATCTCACTCTTCATTATCTTATTCTGAAAGTATTAAGACCAACCAAAAGACTAAAATACACACTTTACCTTTAAGGTAACTAATTTATAGCCCTACTGGCCATTATGCCCAATAAACCAGCTAGTAATCCAAAAAATATATTTCCTGTGATATTTATCAACCCAATCAAATATTGCCCTCTGATAAAAAGTTGATCAGTAGCTACTGCTATTGTTGAAAAAGTAGTAAATGACGCTAAAAACCCGACTACAAAAAATGTTTGGAAGATTTTTGATTCAACTGTTAATTCTAATGTTGTTATACAAAACCCAGCAACCAAAGCTCCTAAAATATTAACAACAAAGATTGATACTTGATTATTATATCCTAGGGATTCTATATATGTCGCTAATAGATATCGAGAAATTGCACCTAAAGCTCCACCTAAACCAACTTGAAATAAAACTATCACATAACCATCCTTTTATATATTTTCCTATTGTACTACAAAGGTCATTATCATAACTCATGTCGATATTGCGTACTGATTGAAAATCTTATAGACTTTATCGATAATAGGAAATGACAATATGACAAGCGCAATTAAAATTGAAAATCTTACTAAATATTATGGTAAATTCAAAGCCTTATCTTCATTAAATCTTGAAGTAGATACAAATACAATATATGCATTTATTGGTCCAAATGGAGCAGGTAAAACTACTACTATTCGCACACTTCTTGGCATGCTTAATCCTAACGAAGGAACAGTAAGCATATTGGGTAAGCAACCCACACAAAAAAATATCAGTATGTTCAACAACATAGGATATCTACCTGGTGAATTATCGATGTATGATAAATTAACTGGAAATGAATTACTAAAGTTTTTTGGTAATTTAAAAAAGATAACTGATTGGAACTATGTAAACGAATTAATCGAAAGGTTAAATTGTGAACCGACAAAAAAAATAAAAACTCTATCTAAAGGCAATAAGCAGAAATTTGGATTAGTACTAGCTTTTATGCATAAACCTGAATTATTAATACTAGATGAACCAACGAGTGGTTTGGATCCATTTTTGCAGCAAACTACAATAGAGTTGGTACAAGAATCAAAAAATAACGGAGCAACAGTTTTCCTTTCATCTCATATTTTTTCAGAAATTGATAAAATTGCTGAAACTGTAGGATTTATAAAAGAGGGCGAGTTAATTGTTGAAGAAGAACTAGAAATATTAAAATCAAATGCTGTTAAAACTATTGAAATTGAATTTAAAGAAGCTCCTCCAACTGCCCTATTCGATACTATAGAAAATGTACAAAAAATTGCATCAGAAACAAACTCAATAAAATTAAATGTTACTGGATCACTTGATTCAGTAATCAAAAAAATAAGTAAATTTGAAGTTCTTAACATAATTAGTGAAGAACCGTCATTAGAAGATCTATTTATGAACTACTACGAGAGTAAGTAAGAATGTTATCTAGAATATTAACTAAAGTAATATATGATCAAAAACGTTCCTTAATTTATTGGAATCTAGGTACTGTACTTATGGTTTTTCTTGTTATGACAATGTATCCAGCTGTGCAAGAAGCTGGTGAAGGTTTTAATGACCTAATGGATGCTCTTCCTGAGGAAATGAAGGCTCTTTTCTATGGTGGTTCCTCTGACGTTGGTATTTCCACCCCAGCTGGATGGTTAAATATCGAAGTATATGGATTATTCCTCCCATTCATACTAATTATTTATGGAATTATAAATGCAGTTAATTCAATTGCTGGTGAAGAAAGTAATGGAACTTTAGAATTACTAGTAACAACACCAATTTCTCGAGTGCAAATAGCTATTGAGAAATTCCTTGCAATCCTTTTAGGAATGCTAGTGATTTCATTACTCTATACGCTTACCGTTATTTTATTTAAAAATTCATTTGAGATGAATAGTCTACAATCATCTGTAATTATCAGTGCAGGATTTGAAGTTTTCACATTAGCTATCGGATATACGTCAATTAGTTTTGCTATAGGTGCAATTACGGGGAATAAAGGTCTGACTTTAGGCTTAAGTTTTCTCATAACAATAGTATCGTATCTATGGAACGGATTTTATAAATTTTTACCTGATGTATTAGAATCAACTAGTAATCTTTCTTTATTTAAATACTATTCTTCTATCGATACTAGTAATACAAGTATTGATATAACAGAACTTCTAGTTGTTAGCGGGTTATCATTAATTGTAGTATCTATTTCAATAGCAATATTTAAAAACCGCGACCTTACTACCTAAAACATCATTGGAAAACAACTATGCAAGATAACCCAAAATCTATTTTCGTCGATATAAATGAAAACCTTACTTATTGCGCATACGAATGGGAAGGTGAAGGACCTCCTATCTTATTTTGCCATGCAACAGGATTCCACGGCAGAATCTGGGATAATGTTATTAGAAAACTGAATAACAAACATGTTATATCATTAGATCTTAGGGGCCATGGCTATAGTACAAAATCTCCACCCCCCTACCCTTGGGAATCTTTTGCTCCTGATATTATTTCATTAATTGAAAAAATGGATCTAAAAGATGTTATTGGTGTTGGTCACTCAATGGGTGGGTATATTATCACAACAGTAGCGGGATTAATCCCAGATCGTTTTGGTGGATTAGTTTTGTGCGACCCAAGCTTATTTAATCGTCAAAGATATGAAGAAACCTCTGAAAGACCCAAAATGACTGAAGGCCACCCTTCAGCAAAAAGGAGAAATAGCTGGGATTCACCTCAACAAATGGTTGACCGTTTAAGAACACATTTTAATTTTGCTAATTGGGAAGAAGAAGCATTACAAGATTATTGTAACCACGGACTTGTAAAAAATGAAGGAGAAGACACCTATCATCTAACTTGCCCTCCTCAAATAGAAGCCAGTATGTATGGTGCTTATATTAGTCCTTCAGTATTAGATAATATTGCAAAAATCGAATGCCCAGTAAAAATATTACGTTCAAGAGAAAAAGGCACGACACCTAACCCTACAGGCGAACCTTTCAGAGACTCGGTAACATGGCCAGGAATATGGAAGGAGTTTCCAAACGCAACAGATTTTCAATATGATCATTGCAGTCATTTTCTTCCACAGGAAGACTCTCAAATAGTTGCTGACCAGATTAATATAGTTTCAGATTTACATATTAAAGGTATTTAGGCATAACTTCGTTAATAAACAATTCGATACTTTGTTCTGCTTCCTCATTAGAAATAGATCCCCACTGAAAAGAACAAACGAAATAATTAGCTCCACTTTCAATATATTCATCCATATATTCCATCATGGA
>CAYOMB010000002.1:11036-12246 GCA_964404955.1 uncultured Dehalococcoidia bacterium | reverse complement strand
CAGCTTCTTTATGAATACTATCTAATGAACCAACAACCATGGTATTCATTCCTTCCATTGCTGCAGTTTCTGCATTACGCATATACCACAATGGAGGATACGGTTTTTGTAATGAATGCATCCTCATAGGTAATTCATCAAAATCATAAAAATCACCCTGAAAATTAAGATATTCGTTTGTTAATCCACGCCGCATAATTTCTAACGTTTCAACATATCTTTGATAATTACTTTCAGAATCAGCTTCTTGTCCCCAGAAAAAAGCTTCCATAACACCACCACGTCCGACACCAATTTCCATTCTGCCTTTTGAAAGTGTATCTAACATGCTAATTTCTTCTATTAGTCTTAGCGGATGATGAAGCGGTAATACATACACACAAGGTGCAAGCTTTATATTACTAGTAACCTGAGAAGCTGCAGATAAAAACACATTTTGAGATGGGGCTAAACTATGTACTGCAGGGGTATGATGTTCTGCCAGATGATAACAATAAAATCCAGCTTTATCCAATTTTTGTATTTGATCTAGTCTTGATTGATACACATTTTGTAAAGGCGCGTCTTTAACTGGTTCTATATGATCAAAAACACCGAATTGCAATCCCATGAAAACTCCTTATAAAACTTTAAATAGTAGTTGATGCTGACGTAAAACATTTTCAGCAAAATCATTTTCCACATCTCTCAGAACTGAATGAGTATGATTCGCGTCGTTTTGACGATTATCATATTCAATAAATAAATTACCACAATGAATTCTATAATAGTGTTGCTGGCCTAATTTAGTACCTCCAGCCCATACAAAATACATTTCATCTAACCCATTGGATTGTATATTATCTATTTTTTCTTTATATAGATCTTGGGGGAAAACAGAATGATACTCATCAAGTAATGATAATAATATTTCTTTCTGTACTCCTGTCATTTCTTTTCCAGATAAACCCTCTTCCTGCATAAGTACAGCTTTTGTCGAGTTGTACGTCAAAATATCAAATGGTGGTTCATCTGCAATTTTTGCTATATCTTGTTGGTTACTGTCTAGGCTATTAAATAATTCTAAACCAAGATCTTCTCTCTTTTTAAGAATTCTTAAACCTTTTGAATCCCCTTCTTTAACTTCTGCAGGATTAGCTCCTAGGAAAAATGGAGTCGTAGATATTACTGTGTCTCCCCATATGCTGAAATGGAATGAAATGTGATGGCC
>CAYOMB010000002.1:4789-10936 GCA_964404955.1 uncultured Dehalococcoidia bacterium | reverse complement strand
TACCAAAATTGTCTTTCACCATCCATATACTCAAAAGTAGACTTATTTTTTTGCTCTGAAGACAACGTATTTAAATAAGCTACTACTGCCTCTCTCATGGCTTTCGTACTATTAATATGTTTATGTTCATCCACCATTTGTTTATATGTATTTGCCATACTACCCTCCCTACTCTTAACAAGTATCCATTATAGTATACAAAAAATTTATACTTTAAAAATTCAATAAACCATATCTGTAAACTTTTTTTCTATTAAACTGATAATTACACGAATTAACGTATTAACTCTTAAAACTTTATTAGCTAGAATAATAAGGTTGTAATATACAAGTTATGAGCCTCTATGAATAAAAATAATTCGAATGATTTAAAACCCTGGGCTGTTTTTAAACACCGTGACTACACATTTCTCTGGTCTGGTTTAGCATTCCAATCTATAACTATGGTTTTACGCCTTCTGATTAGTGGTCAGTGGATATATGATCAAACCGGTTCAATTGCAAAGGTTGGAGCGCTTGGTGCTATACAGTTAATTCAACTTCCATTAGCTCTTTATGGTGGTACTCTTGCTGACAGAGTTAATAGAAAAAAACTTATGATAATGACACAAAGTGTCGTGTTTATTTCTCTTGCTATTTTAGCGTATCTAGCTTTTACGGAAAAATTAGAAGTATGGCATATATGGGCAGTTACCTTTGCTTGTACTATAGTTCAAATGCTAGGAAATGCTGCTAGACCTGCAATGCTACCAAGAGTGATTCCTAGAGAATTATTACCTCACGGAGTCACTGTCCAAGTTTCAACAAGACAAATTGCTATGGTTATTGCTCCCCTATTATTTGGAATAGTTTACGAAACATACGGTGCTTCTGGTGCTTTTTTTATTGCATCAGCAACTGCCTTTTGTAGCATTTTATCCCCTGCATTAATCAAAGCTTCTGGCGAACCTAATGTGGAAGAAAACCGTAAAGGAACTATTTCCTCTCTTGTTGAGGGATTAGGATTTGTAAAACGACATAGATTACTACCTGGTTTGTATCTTTTGGATATAGGAGTTGTGATCTTTTCATTTTACAGAGAATTATTTCCAGTATTTGCCGATAAACTATATGGAATGGGTGCTCAGGGAACTGCCATGCTTGCATCTGCGGATTCAATAGGAGGAATAATAGGCACCTTGATAGTGTTTTATATGAATAAATGGCCTCGAAAAGGATTTATTGTCCTTGTTGGAACGTTAATGTATGCAATTCTTCTCATCCTTTTTGGAATCAATCCTATATTTATAATTGGTTTAATTATTATTGCTCTATTAGGACTATTAGACTCAATCAGTATGGTTATGAGACAAACACTTGTTCAACTGACTACCCCAGATCAACTATTAGGACGAGCCAGTAGTGTTCATTCTTTTGCTGCAATGGGAGCAAACCATTTGGGTACAGTACAAGTCACTGTAGTATCTTCAATAATCGGGGCAAGTTATACTATGATCATGGGTGGGTTTATATCTATTTTTGTAGTTGCTGGTATATGGTATTTTATTCCCAATATTTCAAATTACAAATATGATCCTGAAAATCCATTAGAAAAATAAGTAGTATAAGTTAGGAAACGAAATGATTTCTCTGGGAACTCCTTATAAAAATGCAGCAACAAAACTAATGTTATTAGGATCAGGAGAACTTGGAAAAGAAGTTGCAATAGAAGCACAAAGGTTTGGATTAGAAGTTATTGCTGTTGATCGGTATGCACATGCTCCTGCAATGCAAATAGCTCAAAGAAGCCACGTCGTTACAATGACAGACCCCATAGCACTCGAATCAATAATTCGAAAAGAAAATCCAAATTTTATCGTTCCAGAAGTTGAGGCAATTGCTACTGAAGTTTTACTTAAACTTGAAATGGAAGGATATAATATTATCCCCACTGCGAAATCCACTTTCCTCACTATGAATCGTGAAGGTATTAGAGAACTTGCATCGAAAGAATTAGGGATACCTACAAGCAGATATTTCTTTGCATCATCTCCAGAAGAACTTACAAAAGCTGCAAATCATTTAGGATTTCCTTGTGTAATTAAACCTATAATGAGCTCTTCGGGTAAGGGTCAAAAAGTTATACAGTCGTTAGAAGAAATCGATGAAGCTTGGAATTATGCTATAACCAATGCTCGAGGTGATGCTCAAAAGATCATCGTAGAAGAATTCATAGAATTTGATTATGAAATAACCCTTTTAACTATACGACACAGCAAAGGAATAACATATTGTCCTCCTATCGGCCATATACAAATAGATGGTGATTATCGTGAATCTTGGCAACCTCATCCCATGTCTGAAAAAGCACTGAATCAAGCAGAATTAATAGCCAAACAAGTCACTGAAGCACTTGGAGGAAAAGGTATATTTGGAGTTGAGTTTTTTATTAAAAATGAATCGGTAATTTTTAGTGAAATTTCGCCCAGACCACATGATACAGGATTAGTTACTCTTATATCACAAGATCTCTCAGAATTCGCGTTACATGTTAGGGCAATTTTGGGATTCCCCATTAACAAAATACACCAAATTGGCCCCTCTGCTTCTTGCGCAATTGTAGCAGAAGGGACATCAGACAATATTCAATATGTAGGAATAGAAGATGCATTGTCCTTACCAGATACAGGACTAAGAATATTCGGAAAGCCAAATATTGATGGCCATAGGAGGCTTGGGGTTGCGTTAGCAATTGGAAAAAGTATTGAAGAAGCAAGAGAAAAGGCAAGATTGGTTGCATCACAAGTAAATATAATTTTATAAACTTTGTCATATTAAATTCAGTAGTGTAAAATCCTTGCATCTGAATGAGGTACAAATATGAGCAGTAATAATAAAAAAACAAATAAAACTAATGCAAATCAAATCTTATCAGCCTCCCCATATCACAGCCTAAAAAGACTTTCTATGGTGACTGAAAATTATCTACTTTCTATTTTCTATCTTCAGGAAAATAGAGAAGGGAAAATTTCATTGACTGAACTTGCAGAGTATTTAAAAAATGCACCAGTATCCGAAAACCTTGGATCTTCATTGCCCTCAGTAAGTGCCATGATTAGACGTCTAATTAAAGAAGGTTTACTCACATCTAATACAAAAGATTTAGAATTATCTACGTCCGGAAGAAGAGCTGCCGAATTTATTGTACGAAGACATAGATTAGC
This sequence comes from uncultured Dehalococcoidia bacterium, assembly GCA_964404955.1. GTDB lineage: Bacteria > Chloroflexota > Dehalococcoidia > Lucifugimonadales > UBA6952 > UBA6952. The sequence continues at coordinate 7,733 of CAYOMB010000002.1, read as the reverse complement.
TGAAAGACTCGTTGTTGATATTCTAGGTTTAGGATTGGAGCATGCCTACGAAGAAGCTCATCTGCTAGAACATGCGATATCATCTAATGTTGAAAAAAAATTAATTGAGCTACTTGATCATCCTACGACTGGAGCATTTGGCCAAAAAATACCTGGTAGTAATCACCATGATGTCGCTAATTCACTACCAATGATTGAAACTGAAATGGGTAATGAATACATTATTTTATCCATCCCCCCCGAAGATCAAGAACTCCTGACATACCTTGTCCATAATAATTTAGTGCCTGGTGCAAATTTAAAAGTACTAGAACTATCTAAAACTCGTGGAGTTATTTTGATTCAGTGTGAAAATCAAGATATAACTTTTAGCAATATGGTTGCCAGCAAAATTATTGTTGTACCAAAATAACGTAATACTTCTTTTATTAGTGTTGACATATCCAATTATTAGTATATACTAATTTTCAGCTTAGTTGATAATTATGTACGTACTAATATTTATCAAAGCTCCGACCTAAATAATTACTGATATATCAGGAGTTAAGATTTGGAAATTTTTAAAAGTCTCTTTCGGCTAGCTCTTGTGGCAGGGTTAATTGCAGTTGTTGCATGTAGCACCGAACCAGAAGAAGTTATTGTAGAAAAAGAAGTTATTAAAGAAGTTGAAGTCGTAAAAGAAGTTGCTAAAGATCCAGGCAATCTTGTAATTTATTCAGGAAGAAAAGAATCTTTAGTTGGACCAATAATTGAACAATTTCAAGATTCCACAGGCATTAAAGTAGAAGTAAAATACGGTTCATCCGCACCAATGGCAGCGTTATTAATGGAAGAAGGGGATAAAACTCCTGCAGACATATTTTATGCCCAAGATCCTGGTGCTATAGGTTCTGTAGAAAATATGCTTCAGCCATTACACGATCATATCTTGATGAAGGAAGTAACTGATGACGATGGTAAAAAATCCATGGTCGATGTTGTTCCAACTTGGGCAAAATCACCACAAGGTCTTTGGACTGGTATCACTGGTCGAGCAAGAGTAGTTGTATACAATACTGAAACTGTTAGTGAATCAGATTTACCAGCTACAATGCAAGGATTCTGTGACTCTAAATGGAACGGAAGAATTGGTTGGGCTCCAAGTAACTCTTCATTCCAAACTATGATTACAGCTATGAGAGCCGAATGGGGCGATGCTGAAACTAAGAAATGGATAGAATGTATCCGAGATAATGATGCAAAAGTATATCCCAAAAATACACCCCAGGTTGAAGCTGCTGACAAAGGTGAAATTGATGTAGGATTTGTAAATCATTACTATCTATATAAATTTACTCTAGATAAAGCTGCAGGTGATGCATTCAAAGCTAGAAACTACCATCCTACAGGTGGAGGACCAGGTTCAATGGTCATGGTCTCAGCTGCAGGAATACTAAAGTCAGCTGAAAATACAGAAAATGCAGAAAAGTTTATTGAGTTTATGACTTCTACAGTTGCTCAAAGCTACTTTGCAAATTCAACAAGAGAATATCCTTTGGTTAGTGGAGTTAAGAAACATCCAATGATCACACCTTTTGACGATATTAACAAACCAGCAATATCCCTTGCTTCATTAAGTGACATTGCAGGTAGTGCACAAATGCTAAAAGACGCAGGAGTACTAGAATAATTATCTTAAGGAAAATTAAAAAAATCAGAGGCATGGATTTAATTCATGCCTCTGAGAAAAATATAATAAGGAGCAATGTTGAACCTGTTGAGAAAAAATTTGTCCGTTCAAGCAAAATAGATAAACAAAAGTGATTTACTATCACACGATTCCCGACACACATTATAACTAGAAAACACCAATTCAATATATGTTTAAATCATCTCAATCAATATTGCAAATTATTTCAGCGATGGTACTGCTATTAGTGGCAGTACCATTAGCTTATGTTGCAATAAATCTTATTTCATCCCCTAATAAATTTATTGAGTATTTAGTTGAAACTAAAACCCTACGACTTGCATGGAATACAATATTATTAGCTGTTACGGTAACTGTAGCTTCTATATGTATTTCAGTTCCATTAGCAATCCTAACAATTCGATCAAACTTACCTATGAAAAAATTATTTAGAGTCCTTTTATGTCTTCCTTTAGTGTTTCCTAGTTATATATATGGATTTTTATTTATTATCCTTTTTGGCCCAAAAGGGGTTTTATACGACATATTGCAAGTAATTGGTGTTGAGAGAATACCTGACTTATATGGATATTGGGGTGCTTTTTTATGTTTAACTTTATTAAGCTACCCGTATATATTTATTAGTGTTACATCCTCATTAACAAAATTGGATTATAGTTATGAAGAGGCCTCATATAGCTTAGGTAAATCTTTTTGGGACACATATATACGAGTTATAATTCCAATACTAAAACCCTCAATTATCGTAGGTGCTATATTAGTAACTCTATATGTGGTAAGTGACTTTGGCGCAGTATCTCTACTGCAATATAAATCTTTTAGTTACGTAATTTACAACCAATATCAAACTATAGAAAGAGCTGCAGCAGCGAGTACTTCAAGTATATTAATATTGATTGGGCTCTTAACGATTTGGTTTTACAAACCTGATTCAGCAAATACAAATTTATATAGATCCACCGCTTCAGTTTCTAAAAGTACAAAACTAATTGATCTCGGTAGATTTAAATGGATTATTGTACTTTTGATTAGCACTCTGGTATTTGTAAGTGTAGTATTCCCAATAGCAGTATTAATTAATTGGGGTTACAGTTTCACTATAAATTATGACGACTTTTTCAAAATCCAGGTAATATTAAATTCTATATACGCATCTTTTGTTGGAACTTTCGTCACAGTATTACTTGCAATACCTATAGCATTTTTAATAGCAAAACATAAAAACACCTTTAGTAAAATGATTGAAAAAATATC
>CAYOMB010000002.1:3583-4689 GCA_964404955.1 uncultured Dehalococcoidia bacterium | reverse complement strand
TACCTTCTATGACTCCGGGAATAACAGGTGCTTTTATTTTGGTTTTTATTCTTATTATGAAAGAATTACCTGCTACACTCATTCTGTCGCCACTTAACTTCAATACTTTAGCTACATCTATTTGGACACATGCAACGGAAGCTGGATTTGGTATGGCTGCTGTATATTCTGGTATACTACTGTTATTTACTGGATTACCTATGTTTATAATGTTTAATAAAGGTATCCAAGAATAACCAATTAAAAGAAGATATGCTAAACCAAATAAAAAATGAAAATTTCCCAGTAATTCGGTGTATTGGAATAGGCAAAACATATTCGAAAATAACTGAAGCTGTCAAAAATGTTACTCTCACAGTGAATCATGGTGAAATTTTAGTTCTCCTAGGTCCCAGTGGTTGTGGAAAAACAACGTTATTGCGATTAATTGCTGGTTTTGAAGAACCCACAAATGGCACCTTATCTGTTGGGGGACAATTAGTATCAATGCCTGGTAAATTTGTAAAACCAGAGAACAGAAAGGTTGGCATGGTTTTTCAAGATTACGCGTTATTCCCACATTTAAATGTTGAAAAAAATATTGAGTTTGGATTAGACAAATCAAACAAATCCACTGAACGAGTCGAAAAAATAATAACTTTAGTTGGTCTTGGTAATTTACTAAAAAGAATGCCTAATGAACTTTCTGGAGGAGAACAACAAAGAACAGCTCTTGCCCGAGCATTAGTACCCAACCCTACCGTTATGCTATTTGATGAGCCTTTATCCAACCTGGATGCTGCTTTAAGAATTAAGATAAGAGAAGAAATTAAAGAGATCGTAAAGCAAGCCGAAGCTACTACTATTTTTGTTACACACGATAAAGAAGAAGCTATGTTTCTTGGTGATAGAATTGCAATCATGAATAATGGCAAAATCGAACAAATCGATACGCCTGAATATATATATAACCAACCTTTAACTAAATTTGTAGCAGAATTTATGGACCCTGCATCGTTTATAGATGTAAAGATTACTGATCCTTACACATTAACTACTGAAATCGGAGAAATAAAAACCAAAGAAGCATTAGTTACTGATAAACAAAATTTACAAATACTAATCCG
>CAYOMB010000002.1:0-3483 GCA_964404955.1 uncultured Dehalococcoidia bacterium | reverse complement strand
AAACTTCCTGAATATATTAGTATGAGATTCGGTGTTCCTAAAACATGGATTTATGCATACTTAAAGAATTTTCATAAAGCTGCCACACATACACTAGTTGGCACACAGTCGTTGAAACAAGAACTTGCAGATAAAGGATTTACAAATCTCAAACTATGGACCAGGGGAGTAGATACAGATTTATTCAATCCAAATGTACCCAAGATATCTACCCAGTATAAAACTCCGATGTGGCTTTATGTTGGAAGAATTGCTAAAGAAAAAAACATAGAAGCATTTCTTGATCTAGATATAGAAGGTAGTAAAGTGATAGTTGGAGACGGTCCTCAGTTAAAACAATTGAAAAAAAATTATCCAGATGCGATATTTGTCGGAAAATTAAAAGGAGAAGAATTAGCCAAGTACTATGCCTCAGCAACAGCCCTAGTTTTCCCAAGCAAAACTGATACTTTTGGATTAGTAACGTTAGAGTCTTTAGCTTCTGGGACCCCTGTAATTGGCTATCCTGTCACTGGACCTAAGGACATCATTCAGGATCAAAAAGTTGGCGTACTCGATAATGACTTAAAAAAGGCAACTGATATAGTCATGGATATAGATAGAGATAAATGTCGAGAATATGCCTTAGAATACACTTGGGATAAAAGTGCAAAATCTTTTTATCAAATGTTAGTTTAATACTATGAATATAATTGATTTGCACATAAGGAATATGCAAGATTCTGACTCTAAGGATGTATTAGATATATATCAACAAGGAATTGATTCAGACAACGCTTCTTTTTTAGAAAAAGCCCCCACCTGGAAACATTTTGATAGTTCTCACATTAAAGAACCACGTTTAATTGCAACGGATCAAAACAAAGTAGTTGGATGGGCAGCATTATCTACAATAGAAACCACTGGCCAATTTGGAGGAGTATGTGAGGTAAGTGTATATATTGCTGAAAATTATAGAAATAAAGGAGTAGGAAGCACCCTACTAAATAATCTAATAGAAATATCTGAAAAACAAAATATATGGACTTTAGAAGCAAATATTTTTCCTGAAAATACAGCAAGTATTGAATTACATAAAAAATTTGGTTTTAGGATTATTGGAACACGAGAGAAAGTTTCTATGATGAAACGAGGAATCCTCAAAGGTAAATGGAGAGATGTAACGTTAATGGAAAGAAGAAGCTTAGTTACAGGGATTTAACTATTCTCCTCTATATATTGGTGAACGCTTTTCTTTGAATGCATCCACAGCCTCAACACTATCTTTCGTCTTACGCAACAAAGCTGTTGCTTCTACTTCTAACTTCACTATCCTATTCATATCAGGATCTTCATTATTTAACATTTTTTTAATACTCTGAACTGCTAATGGAGGATTAGACAAAATATCTTGAGCCATATTATTAGCTTCAGCCATTAGATTATCTGGGGATACAACTTTATTAACTAAACCAACTCGTAATGCCCAATCAGAATCATAAACATTTCCTGTTAATGACATCTCTGAAGCAACTCCAGGACCAACTAGTTTTGGTAATAAATATGAAGCACCAGTATCTAAAACAATTGATCTTTTGACAAAAATACTTGAAAACCGAGCATCAGAAGAAGCAATGCGCATGTCAGAAGAAATCGCTATAGTTAAACCTGCACCTGCTGCAATCCCATTTATAGCTGCTATTACTGGTTGTGGTGTTTCTCTTATGTGAATTCCCAATTCTACCAGTGGTTTTGTTGGAACAGGCCTATCTGCTTTTCCCCATTCCGATACATCTGCACCGCTACAAAATCCTCGCCCAGATCCAGTAAGAATTATGACCCAGACACTAGTATTCTCCCCTAATTCATCCAGTGCTTGATGTAATTCGGAAGTTAAATTGGCACTTAAAGCATTCAAGACACTTGGTCGATTTAACGTAATAGTTGCAATATGTTCATCAATTTGTATTTGTAAATTGTTGTAATCCATTTTATCCTCCAAGCAATAATGGTATAATAATACACAAATATTAGGCCTGTGGAAATCAATTAAGGAGACTGATGAAAGTTTATTGGAAAAATCACCCTAAGGGATTAAATTTGATTTTACAAACTGATGAAATGGAAGAAGTAAATATTGGTGGAGTGCGTTCAATGCCTTCAGGTATTCAAGCTATTGCAGTAACTAGAGGATATGATCCAGGAAGAGCAATTAAAGGGCTAACCTCAATAGAAGCTGGCCAAGAATTTGTTGCTCAATTCGAACCTTGGAGAGAATTTACTAACGAACTTCTTTCTATAGAACCCGATATTGTTGAATAACAACAAAAAATAATGGTTAATGTGCAAACTAACATAGATGCCCTTTTACAGATACTTTTAGAATACAGTTTAGCACTAGACAATAAAAACAAACCTCTGACAACCAATCAAATTACTAAAATCTTGCGTAATGAATACTCGGTATTAATTCAAGATTTTGACCCTCTACTCTTTCCAGATTTAATTAAACAAATCCGAAAGAATAAAAACCATTTAGATAGCCACATTAATTGGGATGACAAAGAAACATTAATTCAAAATGGAATAAAAGACCAATGGATAAATGCTTTGCATCAGCAATCTGAGTGGGTTCTACAAACGTTTAATCATTCATTTAATGTTCCAGCACTAGTAGCTAATAAAACATGCTTATATTTTAATAAAACAACCTACGAAGAAGCTCTCTCATGGCAATATATTTTGGATAATGGGGGGATTGAAATAGATAAACCTGTCGATGTGTTCGTTTTGGGAAGTAAATTTTATTTACGAAAATTATTTGCAAAATTGTATGACAAAAAACCAGTATTTGAGGATATAGAACAACACTTACAATTAAAACCTTGGGAATCAAATAGCAAAGAACAAATCTATATTGAACAATTACAAAAAGGTAAGATTGAGCCATTAGTACAATATGAGGATTTTTTAAAAAATAAACTTGGGACAAAATCTTCAATAGTTTATAAATTGGGTTCATTAATATTAGGTAAGGAATATATTCTGCCAAGTGAGCAAATGAACATATTAAATCGTAAAAATAACAATCGATTTAAGCTAGTTCTACCAACTGCTTCAAATACAATAAATCATGAAATTATATTTTAATGCCGAAGGTGAGATTCGAACTCACACGTCCTTTTGGGACAATGGTGTTTGAGACCACCGCGTCTACCGTTCCGCCACTTCGGCTCATGAAAAATACGTTTGAATTAGCATTATACTTTTTTTCTATAAAAAATGTTAACCCCCTTCCTTGACCTAGAACCCAGACTTAGTTATATTAATTGAATCGCCGAGGTAGCTCAGGGGTAGAGCAGTGGACTGAAAATCCTCGTGTCGGTGGTTCAAATCCGCCCCTCGGCATAATTTATCTTCTTTGCGGAAGTGGCTCAGTGGTAGAGCATCACCTTGCCAAGGTGAGGGTCGCGGGTTCGAATCCCGTCTTCCGCTCCATTATTT
>CAYOMB010000001.1:26366-30621 GCA_964404955.1 uncultured Dehalococcoidia bacterium | reverse complement strand
TCATATTTTCTGGCAATTCGAGAAAACATGTTTGATACAAAATGAGCTTTTTGGTTTTTTTCAAATTCATTCATTTATAGACTATTTTTCATCATATATATCAGGGAGAATTTCTTCAGGAGAATACATAAATTTCGAGTCATAGCTAGTTACACCACCTGAAACTATCAGTATTTTTTCAACAAAGTAATCGATAATTTCATCTACACTATTTGGTTTTAAGTAAAATGCTGGCATTGGAGGAATAATTTTCACGCCTAAGTTTGCCAACTTCGTCATATTTTCTAAATGTATAGCGGACAATGGTGTTTCTCTAGGAACAATGATGAGATTTCTATTTTCTTTTATTGTTACATCAGCTGCGCGATGCAAGAGATTAGTTGAGATTCCATTTGCTATAGATGCTAAAGTGCTCATAGAACATGGTGCAACTATCATTGATCTAATTGGAGTTGATCCACTTGCAATAGTTGCAGTCATATCACCACTTCGATAGTATTGAAATTTTGGATGTTCACTCCAAATACTTAAGCTATCTTTAAAGCTTATACCTAATTCTTGATGCCAGACTAGTTTTGCATAATTGCTACAAACAGTGATTACAGGTACATCTTCTTGTAATAATCTGTTAATAGTTTTTTCAGCAATTGCAACGCCACTACTACCTGAAATACCAACAATTATTGGTTGATTTTGTTGATCATTCATAATAATTTATCCATTACTTATTTGGAAAGAAATAATAGTAAATATAAGTAAAATTATTCCTATATACCCATTTACTTTAAAAAAAGCTACATTCATTCTAGACATATCAGTTGGGGATATAATTGAGTGTTCATATAAAAGAAGCAGAGTTGCTATTCCCCATCCTAAATAGTATATCATATGTAGGTTGTTTATGATCCCCGCTATTAGAATCAAAATACTCGTTGAAATATGCATGAATCTTGAAACATTAAAGGCTACGTTAAGACCGAATTTTTGAGGGATAGAGTTTAAATTATTTGTGCGGTCAAATTCCATATCTTGAGCAGAATAAAATATATCAAATCCTGATACCCAACAAGCTACAGCAGCTCCTAAAATCAAAGCTTCTAAATCGAAAGTTCCTGTAACTCCGATCCAGCCTCCAATAGGTGCTATACTATCTGTTATCCCTATTGCAAAATGGGAACCCCATGTGAAACGTTTAAAATAGGAATACGAAAAAACACAAATTGCAGCTAGAGGTGATAATGCTAGAGCTAAAGGGTTTAGCATATATGCCGATACGAAAAGTAATAACAGCCCAGAAAATGCTAGCGTTCCAACTTCAATTTTTTTTAAATCTCCTGTCACTAAAGCTCTATTTTGTGTTCTAGGATTTAATTTATCTTGCTCTATATCAATTATTCTATTGCTTGCCATGCCAAGTGTTCTACCTCCGGTAAGAGCTAAAGTTATCCATAATATGACTGATAACTCAGGTAATCCTTTTGAAGCTATAACACTACCTATAAAAGCAAAAGGAAGTGTGAAAATTGTTTCTTGAAATCGTATCGAATTAGATAATAAACTTATTTTATTTGTAATTTTTGCAAGCAAATTTTTATTCCAATCCGTATTCTTTCCATTTTTTAGTTACTAGATCTTTTACATCTTCTGACATAACTATGTCATTAGGCCATTCTTTTAGACCTGATTCACCTTTGATTTTGCGTGTTGCATCAATTCCAAGCTTTCCTCCAAAAGCAAAACTTGTCATTGTATGATCTAGATCATCAGTTGGACCTTTTAACGTAATCACATCTCTATCTGGAGCAATGTTATTAGTTACTCTCCACAGTAACTCAGAGCTGTTATTAAGATCTACATCTTCATCTACTACAATGATTATTTTTGCTAAACTCAATAAGCCTAAACCCCACAACGCATACATCACTTTATATGCTTGACCTGGGTATGATTTTTTTATAGAAACAATAACTAAATTGTGAAATATTCCTTCTGCAGGCATATTCATATCACGTATTTCGGGAATTGCCATTTGTATTATTGGTAAAAACAATTTTCCCGTCATACTCCCCATGACATAATCCTCTTTAGGCGGAATGCCAACAACTGTCGAAATATAAGTTGGATTTTTTTTATGTGTAATCGCATTAACGTGGAATACAGGATAAGGTTCTTTCCCTGAATAATATCCTGTATGATCTCCAAATGGACCTTCATCGCGCATTTCTTCAGTATCAACATAACCCTCTAATATGATTTCTGATGATGCAGGAACCTCTAGATCATTAGTAATACATTTAACCATTTTAACATTAGACTCTTTTAAAAACCCAGCAAGCATCATTTCATCAATTTGTGGTGGTAACGGAGCAGAACCAGTCCACATCGTTGTAGGGTCAGCACCTATTGCAACTGAAACATCAATATAACGTTTCCCAGCCTCTCTAGCTTTTGCCATGTGGCTTTTACCAACTTTATGTGTTTGCCAGTGCATTCCTGTCGTATTTTTATCATATACCTGCATTCTATACGTTCCCACATTTCTTATGTTTGTAACAGGATCACGTGTAAATACTAGAGGCATAGTAATAAATGGACCAGCATCTTCTGGCCAACAGGTCATAAGTGGAAATTTATATAAATCGACATCATTATCTTTATAAATTACTTCTTGGCATTCAGCATGCTTCGTAGACTTTGGAAGAACTACTCGTAATGAGAATAAATTTTTTAAAAGATTTATTTTATCTGCAATTGTTTTTGGGGGATTTTCAACATTAGATAATAAGACTTTAATTTTATTTATAAGTTCCGTTGGGTTTTCTACTCCAAGACCCCAGCACATTCTTTGCTCTGTACCGAATAAATTAATTAATAAAGGGAAATCAGATCCAGTGACATTTTCAAATAGCAGTGCTGGACCAGAACTCTTAAATACGCGATCAACAATTTCTGTTATTTCTAGATTTGAATCAACAGTTGTAGTGATTCTTTTTAATTCATCACGTTTTTCCAAAAAGTCGATAAATTCATTTAGATTATTAAAATTCAATAGAAATTCCTTTACTATTAAACAATATTTTCTTTTATTTTAATCTCTTAAGCTAAATAGTTCAAAACTAGGGCATAAACTATGTTAGGCACTCAATTAGGTACCAGATCGTTATTGCTTAGTATATCTTTATTATATCAATAGATGTCCCACACATGCGAGATCCTGTACGCCTGCGTTTTATTATCTATGGAAAGAGTCGCCAAAGTTATATTATCCTGAGTATCTACCCTATGATACAATCACCGTATGGAAACACTCTTAACAGCTGGTGGAATATTTATAATATATAAAATTGTTAAAGCCTTAATTATAATTTGGGTTTTTAAAAAATATAGAGTTCAAATTGTAGCATTTTGTAAAAAACATTTTGGTTTTCTTTTCAGCAAAAATTGACTAGTTATTTTATTGGTGAATTTAAAAATCTAGAAAGTGTTTCAGAGCCACATCCAAACTTGAAAAACTAGTTTGCCATAGTTTTTTTGTAGGAATCTCACACACGCATCTGTATTACCCTACACAAATTCTCTAAGCTGTAGCCTTTATATCGACGTTTTCCATAGCTTTACCACTAATCTTGTAATACGACAATGCTCATTCCTGAATAATTGGCGAATCGTCAGGAATTGATCAAACGATCCTGATAACTTGTAGGGTTGCTTCATTAATGTCATAAGGTAATTCTTCTAAATATATTCTTTGCATATGCATTTCCTATTGTATTGTAATAATTGCTTGATAATGTATACTAATCTTATTACATTATAATGTTTAATATAATATAGTAATAACAAAAATAACATAATAATCCTAATATATAATACAATTAAATCATATAGTAATAATGAATGATAAGCAGTTTAGGGAAGAACTAAAAATACTTGGGCTCAGAGGGCATGATGAAAATGTTCTTAGGACTATAGTAGATGGCTTATCGAGGCAGTTGCCGGTTAGACAAATCTCCCTAGCTGCCAATGTAACTGAAAAGACCATCGCTAAAATGAAACCTAAAGTTTTTGCTATTACAGATTTATTAACTAGAAAAGATCGGAATTCTGCTTCTGATCTTAGTGATCAACACTATGTTGATTATGAATCTGACCTTGAGAAACACATGAATACCAACCCCAGAATGGGAGGTATTCAGAATTCTCGTTATGACATCTACGGAGAACAAAGACTCCACATACTGGAAGAGTTAGAGCA
>CAYOMB010000001.1:3987-26266 GCA_964404955.1 uncultured Dehalococcoidia bacterium | reverse complement strand
ATTGCATCTATAGACAAGATGATTTCAGCAAACAAAATGTATCTCGAAAAATTAAATAGTGATGTCTTTTATTAAGAAAGGAGAGAATAACTAATGGCAAAAAGAGGCAAGAATGAAGGTTCAGAATTTAACCCTAAGAACAAAAAGAAACGGATTGAACAAATATCCAATCGTGAGAAAATTCCCTATAAAGAACCTGTAACCCAAAAACAAGCTATTAAAACTTTTAAGCTAGACTATGACGTTTGGACTGGAGATCCAGTCGAAATACATATTGCTAAGAGAAATTAGATTCACCCTTGGAAGACCTAAACCATATGCACTACTTTAGGCATCCAACCTAAGCCTAAAGTAGATAGACAGAGTATAAGTTTTAGATATAATATCTACCTTATTTGCTGCTGGAGTCTACTAGAATCTTTTAATGATGATGGCATGTATCAATACTTATTGATAAAATATTAGGTGATTTTTGTAATTAGGGGTAATAATTATTTTTTTAAATAAAAAAATACAATTCAATTTAAATATTAATTCGAATCAAGTAAATAAATACTCGAAAGCTATTGCTCATTACGAAGATATTACTAATGAGGAAAATTCGCTACCATTTCTTTATTTACTATCAATTAGTATTAAAACTATTTTAGATGGTTTTAACTTTCCATCAGGTACGATACATATGGCACAGACATTAACTAATTTTGTTCCTCAAGATATTTTAGATTCAATCTACATTGCAAACGCGGAAGTAATACAAGAAAACCAAAGAAGTAATGCAACTGTTTTAAAAGTACAATTTAATATAGAGAAAAAAGGGTTTGGAGTTATAGTTGCAGGCTCAACAACATTAATGATACCAGGATAAAGTTATGCAAAAAAATGTAGGTAAAATATATACATCTAATACCATTATTATTAAACAGGATCAGATTAACAAATATGCTGAAGCATCGGGGGATGATAATCCTATTCATTTAGATGAAGATTTCGCTCAAAAGAGCAACTTTGGTGGTATTGTTGCTCATGGCATGTTGATTTTGGCGCAAATTTCTGAATTGTTAACGAGTATATTTGGAATTAATTGGGTAAATAATGGTCATTTGGACGTTAGATTTCGTAGGCCAGTATATTTAAAAGATTCTATTCAATCTATAATTGAAATTGTATCTATTGAATCAGAAAATGATAAAAGTAAAATTAATTGTAAAGTTTCTTGTGTGAAAAATAATGACGATTCAGTAATCGTTGGTACAGCAAATATATATATACCAGAAAAAAAGAAGGAAAAATAAATGTTTAGTGTTGCTTTAGATGCAATGGGTGGCGATTATGGACCTAGTGAAACTGTAGAAGCTGCTTTAAAAATTGTTAATGAATATGGCTATGTTATTTATTTGGTTGGTGACGAAACACAAATATCAAATGAGCTTGAGAGTAAAAACTATGATAAATCTCTCATTCACATAGTTAAATCTGATAGTGTTATTGAGGACATTGATAACCCTTTGAAAGCATTAAGGGAGAAGCCTAATGCTTCTATTATTCAAGCAGTAAATCTCGCAAAAGAAGGTACAGTTGATGCCGTTGTTAGTATGGGATCTACTGGAGCTTCTATGGCTAGTTCTTCATTGATTTTAGGTTTGCTTGAAGGCATAGAAAGACCAGCAATTGGTGGTCCTATGTTGGGCTCATTATCAGATGTTGTTTTTTTAGATGTTGGTAGCAACTTAGATTGTAGGCCTTCTCAATTGCTTGGTTTCGGTGCAATAGGGACAGTTTTTTCTGCAAACATTCAAGGTAAGGAAAATCCTCGTGTAGGTTTATTGAATGTAGGTACAGAAGCAAACAAAGGAAATAAGCAAATAAAAGATGCTTATGAGTTATTTGAAAAAAGCTCATTAAATTTTATTGGCAATATAGAGAGTGTTGATTTGTTTTCTGATAAAGTAGATGTCGTAATTTGCGATGGATTTATAGGAAATATTCTACTCAAGTATACTGAAGGTATAGGTTATGCCATTGTTAATAAAATTGGTTCTATGGTTTCAGATGTTCTTCCTCCCGAGTTAGTTCAGAAATTATATAAAGAAATCGCTGATAAAATGAATGTAGCTGAAGTAGGTGGAGGAGGACCCTTATTCGGTATAAATGGTATCGTTATAGTTGGCCATGGGCGTTCAAAATCAGATAGTATAGCAAATGGAATTTTATTAGCTAAACGAGCTTATGATGTAGAATTAACTAATCTTATTAAAAAAGCGATAGATGCTCTCTAAAGGATTTATATGTCAAGTGAAAATAAAAAGGTTGTATTAGTTACTGGCGGTGCTCGGGGTATTGGTAGAAGTATTGTTTTGAACATGTCCAAAAACAATTACGATATTATTATTAACTACAATCAATCTGCTGTCGCTGCAAATGATTTAGCTAAAGAAGTTAAAAATATAAGTGATTCTAAAATACAAGTTGTTCAAGCTGATGTTTCAAACGAATCACAAGTACAAAAAATGTTTTTAGAAATATCTCAAGAATTTTCTGGTGTAGACGTTTTGATTAATAATGCCGGAATAACAAAAGATGCCTTGTCTATGCGGATGAAAATTGAAGACTGGGATAATGTTATTAATACAAATTTAAGAGGGTCATTTCTTTGTTCACAAGCTGCTATTAAGTCAATGATGTCTAATCGATGGGGGAGAATAATTAATATTTCTTCCGTAATTGGTATACATGGCAACTTGGGACAGTCAAATTATTCTGCATCTAAATCTGGATTAATCGGACTAACGAAATCTATGTCAAAGGAATTGGCTTCTAGAAATATAACTGTAAATGCTATTGCTCCAGGATTTATTAAGACCGAAATGGTCGAAACCATATCTGAAAAAATTCAAGAAGGCATTCTATCCAGGATTTCGATGAATCGATTTGGTGAAAGTGAAGATGTTGCATATTTGGTAGAATTTTTAGCTTCAGAAAAAGCTAACTATATTACTGGACAAGTTATAACAGTTGACGGTGGCTTAGCTCTCTAAGCAATCGAATTTGGGAGTTCAGTTTCAAGAATTTCTGCAGTGCCTATTAATTCACTATTTTCATTAACTAATTGATATGTTAATCCTGTTTCACAATACTTTTTATTGATTACCCCAAGGCCAATTTTGTTTGTATTATCAACAGAAGTTATAACCCCAATACTATTATCTTCAAATGTTATATTAGTATTATTTTTATTATCTTTAAGATCAATAGAAAGCTTTTTGAGAAACTTTTGTACCTTTTCATACGTGTTAAGTCGTAATATTACTTCTTGACCTATATAACAACCCTTATCCATATTTACTAGATAATTTAAATTAATTTCCCAAGGATTGTAATTTTCACTAATTTCTTTGTCGAGTCGTGGTATACCTTCATTTATTCGTAAATAGTCATACTTGGATTCATTTATGATTTCTACATCAGAATTGATTAATGATAAGAAATTAATAATTTCATTATTACTATTTGCAGGTATCAACAGATCATATCCAATAAATCCGGTAGGATCAGTCCGCATAAGCAAGCAGTTATAACCATTAATTTCTAATGATTCGCATGTGAATTTATCAATTGTTGGTTTTTGGATAAGATATTTGCTCCAGTTATCTCCAATCAAGGTAATTAGATCTAATTCAGAATTTGAATTAACAACTGTTATATCTTCTATAAACGTGTAGGTATCGATCCAATCAATAACTTCTTGGGAATTATTTTTACTGGTGTACATGATTATTTTTGAGTCATGATTAAAAAGAGTAATAACATCAATTACTCTTCCTTTATTATTTGTAAGAATTGTAGACGCACCACGATTTATGTTTAAATCGTCAACTTTATTGCTGGACAATCGATTGAGTAAATCTAGAGAGTCATTACCTGTAATTTCATAAATTCCCAGATATGAACGATCAAAAATGTATTGAGTGCTTGTGGTAGATTGTTTACTTACCATAGATATCTAGACAGAAAATGATGTTCCACAACCACAAGTAGTTTTGGCATTAGGGTTGCTGAATACAAATCCTTTTCCATTTAATCCACCTGAATAATCTAATACGGTTCCAGCCAAGAAGATATAACTTTTTTTATCAATTAGTATGGTAATACCATGTTCTTCAATAATCTTATCAGTTTCTTTGAAGTCGGTATCTATACTGAGGTCATAGGTTAATCCCGAACAACCCCCACCTTTCACTCCAACTCGGAGTGAAACACCATCTTCAGATTCACGTCCAGTAAAATCACGAACGTGTTTAGCTGCATTTTCAGTTATTGTTATTGTTAATGGTGTCATAACATATCCTAACTTGATTTATATTTCAGAGTTTATAATTCGTATTTATATTAGTCAATATATTTATGAATAATAATGTTATAATATACATATATGTTTAAATTATACACTAAATACGGAGATAATGGCGAAACAGGATTACTGTATGGGGGAAGAGTATCAAAAGATGATATTCGTTGTAATTCATATGGGACTGTTGATGAAATAATCTCTTCATTAGGTTTAGCTCGATCTTTTTCAACAAACGAAGAAGTTAATAAATATCTCAGAGTGATTCAGGTGGAACTGTTTACTGTAGGTTCAGAATTAGCTACCGATGTTAGTATGTATGAAACAATGAAATCTAATTTTAAAGTTATCGGACAAGATAACATCGATTATTTAGAAAAACTACTAGACTATATAACACCAAAACTAGAACTGCCACGGTCATTTGTCATTCCAGGATCTAATTCTTGTTCCGCTGCCATTGATGTCAGTCGCTCTGTTGCTAGAAGAGCTGAACGATTAGTTGTAAATATGCATGAACAGAATTTGTTAAACAACGATCTAATACTTGTTTATTTAAACCGTTTAGCTGATACACTTTTTGCACTAGCCAGATATGCAGAAATCCATACAGGATTCGATTCCTTGGATAAGGCAGAAATTAATTATGATTTAGGAAAATAGTATCTATTTATAAAGCTTTGGGGTGAGGATTTGGACACTGCAATTGTAGATTATGGTACAGGAAATATCCGAAGTGTCCTTAAAGCAGTTGAGTTTTCAGGATATTCTGCGGAAGTTATTGATACACCAGAAAAAATTAGTGCTGCAAAATCACTTATCATTCCTGGTCAGGGATCAAGTGGATATGCGATGAAAAAACTACGAGAAAAGCATTTGGTGAACCCTATTATTGATTACATAAAACAACAAAGGCCATTTTTTGGGGTTTGTTTAGGATTACAACTTCTGATGGAAACTTCTGAGGAAGATCCTGAACCCTGCTTAGGGATTATTTCAGGAGAAGTGAAAAGATTTAAGCATGAATTAAAAATACCACACATGGGTTGGAATCAAGTGCAATTTACACGTCAGAATCCTGTTTTTTCCGAGATCCCAGAAGATTCTTTTTTTTATTTTGTACATAGTTATTATGTTGATCCATTAGATGAGAATATAGTGTTAGGTAAAACAGATTATGGATTAAATTTTTGTAGTGCTATTGCTAAGGATAATATTATTGCTACACAATTTCATCCCGAAAAAAGTGGGGAAATTGGCTTAAGCTTATATAAAAACTTTTTAGCTAATATTTAATAATTTGAGGAATTATTATGGAAATTATTCCAGCCATTGATCTCTTAGATAATAATATTGTTCGTTTATATCAAGGAGATTTTAATAAGAAAACAATATACTCTGAAAACCCAATTGAATTAATTAAAAAATGGGAAAGTTTGGGTACTAATCGTGTACACATTGTCGATTTAGAGGGGGCTAGATATGGTAAATTTACCAATATCAATATAATTGAACAAATATGCAAACTTTCTAGTTTAGAGGTAGAAGTCGGTGGTGGTATTCGAAATCTTGCTGTAGCTAATTCATTGATTAATGTTGGTGTAGATACCATAATTCTTGGGACAATAGCTATACGTGACCAAGAAGAAGTTCTAAAAATTAGTCAAGAAATAGGAACTAATAAAGTGGCTATTGCCTTAGATGCTAGAAATGATAAAGTTGCGGTAGATGGTTGGGAAAAAGATACTGATACCACAATCTCAAATATGGTCACAGTTTATCAAAAATATAATATAAATAAATTTATCTATACTGATATAGATAAAGACGGCACTCAAGAAGGTCCAAATCGTATAAAATTAATTGAATTGTTAAGTAACAAAAATATTCAATTAATTGCTTCAGGTGGTATTGGTTCTATTCAAGATGTTGAAGGTTTATGTAACTTAGATTTGTTTGGGGTCATTATTGGAAAAGCTTTATATAGTGGAACAGTGGATCTTTCTGCAGCAATTCAACTAACTAGGAAAGGTTATTAATGCTAACCAAGAGAATAATCCCTTGCTTAGATGTAAAACTTGGTCGTGTCGTCAAAGGTGTACAATTCCTTGATCATGTAGATGCTGGTGACCCAGTAGAACTTGCTCGTTATTATAACCAACAAGGTGCAGATGAATTAGTTTTTTATGATATTACTGCTTCTTCGGATGATCGAAATATTATGATTGAAGTAGTTTCAAAAACTGCAGAACAAGTTTTTATACCATTAACTGTAGGTGGTGGTATTCGAACTATTGAAGATGTAAATAAAATGCTTCTTGCTGGTGCAGATAAAGTTTCAATAAATACTGCAGCAGTTCAAAGACCTGAATTTATAGAAGAATCTGCCAAAGCATTCGGAAGTCAATGTATTGTGGTTGGTATAGATGTTATTCGATCCAATAATGGAAATGGATTTAGTTGGACAGTTAAAACTCATACTGGGAGAGATGGGGGAAGATCTACTGGTTTGGATGCTGTTGAATGGGTTAAAGAAGTTGTAGAGCTTGGAGCAGGTGAAATAGTACTGAATAGCATAGACTCAGATGGAATGTTGTCTGGATACGATATTGATCTGTTACAAGCTGTTTCTAAATATGCAACAATACCAGTTGTGGCTAGTGGCGGTGCTGGAAAGCTCAGCGATTTTTCAGAAGCAATAGTTCATGGTAATGCTGATGCTGTATTAGCTGCTTCTTTATTTCATTTTAATAAATATTCTATTAAAGAAGTAAAAAATTATTTAGACTCAAGAAATATAGCTGTGCGATTTTAAATTTAAATATTTAACAATAGGAAGTAATTATGACAGAAAAAAAAGTATTAATTTTTGACATGTATGAAACTTTAGTTATAAACACAAATGATTTATGGATCCCAACTTTTAATACAATAGTCAATGAATTAGGTTTGGATATTTCTGGTAAATCACTTTGGGATCTATGGAAACCAATAGAAGTAACATTTCGTGAAGAAAGATATGAACCTGGTTACCCTTTCAAATCCTATAGAAAAGCATGGACAGAATGTTTTGAAAAAGTATTTTTAGAGATACCTGGTATTAGAAAAGGAGCCGCTGATTATGCAGCTGAAATGTGTGTTCAAGGATGGTCAACTAGAAATTCCTACCCTGAATCGACAAAAGTTTTAGATTATTTAAAAGAACAGGGATTTATAATTGCACTACTATCAAATGCAGATATTGATTCAATTGAAAGTCTAATAAATTTACATAAATTTAATTTCGATTTTGTGGCTTGTTCTGAGAAAATTCAATCCTATAAACCAGAGGAATCTGCGTATAATTATGTGTTAGAGAATATGAAAATCTCTCCCGAATCTTGTCTATATATTGGAGATTCTCAATATGATGATGTTTTTGGCTCAGGTAGAGTGGGTATGGATAGTGCATGGGTAAATCGTTATAATAATTCACTTAATGCAGATCTGCCAAAACCAAAATATATAATAAAAAACTTAGAAGATTTGATACAGATACTGTCTTGAATTAAATATCATATAAGTTGAGGTTGTTATGAAAATTAAATTAGATTCAAATGGATTAATTCCAGTTATATGTCAAGATTCTATTACTCATGCGGTTTTAATGCTCGGTTGGGGGAATATAGAATCAATAAACAAAACTGTTGAGTCTAATAAAGTGTGGTTTTATAGCCGTAGTAGAAATGAATTATGGCAAAAAGGGGAGACTTCAGGTAATTTCCTTAACCTAGTTTCTTTAACTCATGATTGTGATAATGATGTACTTTTAGCTATGGTTAGACCAGATGGACCTACATGCCATACAGGTGAAACCTCATGTTTTCATGGAAGTTTTACAGGCAACATTACTGAAATAGAGTATCCCAAAACAAGTAGTAATATCATTGATCAATTATTTTCAACTATTGGCAATAGGAAAAAAGAACTACCAAGTGGTAGTTATACAACAAAACTATTTCAAGATGGCACTCCTCGAATAGCACAAAAAGTTGTTGAAGAATCTGGTGAAGTTGCTATAGCAGCTACACTTGCGGATAAAAATGAACTTGTTAATGAAACAGCCGATTTGTTATACCATATTCTTGTTTTATTACAAAGTTCTGATGTGGAATTAAGTAGTGTTTATGATGAGTTAATGTCTAGGATGAAGTAACTTATGCATCGATGGGAAAAATACTGGATAGCTTCTGGGATAATTACTCTTATAGGGTTATTTTTAGTGTATTTATATCCATCATTAGCAGAACCAGTTGGTATAGTTTTAGTTTGGTTAGTTGGGTTATTGGGTTTATTTACTTTAATCTCATTTATCCTCTTTTTAGCGATTAGATTTAAACAATTAAAAAAGACAAAAAAGAAAAATGGGTAAGCGAACAAATTTATACAATAATTATTTTCAAAACGCAAAGATTGTTGATTTTCATGGTTGGGATCTTCCAATTCAGTTTAGCGGAATCTTAAATGAGGTTAAATCTGTAAGATCAAATGTGGGAATTTTTGATGTTTCTCATATGGGACGAATTAACTGTAAGGGTGAATTTGTAAATGAGTTTTTGGATTACATACTAACTGGAGATTTGGTTAACCTTAAAATAAACCAGGCTTCGTATATGTTTTTGTGCAACGAATACTGTGGAATTATTGATGACTTGGTAGCATACAAAATCGATGAAAAAGAAATAATGATAGTTTGTAATGCTAGTAATAAAGACAAAGTAAATGATGCTTTGAATTTATATCGCAATACTAATACTCTTTTTGAAAATATAGTTATTGATGACTTTACAGATAATTCTGGAATGATTGCAGTGCAAGGCCCCATTTCACAAAAGATAATTTCTGAATTATTTAATATAGAACAACTAAATATGAAAAGATTCCGATTTTCCCAGATTTCTTTTAATCAAGAGAATGTATTAATTTCTAGAACTGGTTATACGGGAGAAAATGGATTTGAAATTATTGCTGACATAAAATTGTCTTCTAAATTATGGGATGACTTAATTGGGCTTGGTGCTGTTCCATGCGGACTAGGTTCACGTGATGTGTTGCGAATAGAAGCTGGACTATCATTACATGGCAATGACATTTCCTCCGATATAAATCCTAGAGAAGCTCAATTAGAAAGATTTGTTACTAACACTAAAGAAACCATTTACAAACAAGCGTGGGATAATATCCAAAATACCCCTACAAAAAAAATGTTAATAGGGTTTATAATTAAAGGTAGAGGAATACCAAGAATTAACAATTCCATATTTCTTAATGGAGAATCCATTGGTTATGTTACTAGTGGAACATTTTCCCCAACTTTGGATAAATCCATAGGTTTAGGATATGTTAGTAACAAATTGGACCCAGATATGAATATTGAAGTTGAAATACGTGGTAAAAAATTTGAGGCAGTTGTAATAAAACTACCTTTTCTAAGGAGATAATATATGAGCCAAAACGAGATAAGATATTCTAAAGAGCATGAATGGGTGAAATCTACAGAAGAAGGGTTAGTTTTTGTTGGGGTGACTCAATTTGCACAGGAACAGATGGGGGATGTGGTTTTTGTAGAAATGGATGATGTTGGTACATCTTGTGATCAATTTACCAAAGTTGGTGAAATTGAATCTGTTAAAGCAGTTTCAGATTTATATACACCTATAGGTGGTGAAATAGTTGAAACAAATCAAGAGCTTATCAATAATCCTGAACTTGTAAATAACGATCCATTAAATGGTGGTTGGATATTAAAGATAAAGGTTGCAGATATCCAAGAGATTAATAACTTGATGACTGAAGAAGAATACAAGAGTTATATTCAACAATTATGAAAGGGATCTTATGACTAAACAGTTTCCATATATTGGGAATAGTGAAATAGAGCAGAAAGAAATTCTGGATTATCTAGGCGTTAAATCTGCAGAAGATTTATTTGTAGATATACCAATCGAATATAGAGATAGTAATCTTTCAGATGTTCCTTCAAGTATGTCAGAAATGGAACTAGTAGATCATTTAAATTTATTATCCGAAAAAAATATAAATCTTAATCCTTCAAAATCATTTATTGGAGCTGGTGCTTATCATCATTACATTCCATCAACAGTTCTATCTTTATCACAACGTGGAGAATTTCTAACTTCTTATACTCCTTATCAAGCGGAAGTCAGCCAGGGAACTTTACAAGTTACTTATGAATTACAAAGCCTAATCAGTGAATTGTACGGAATGGACGTAGCTAATGCAGGAATGTACGAGGGTGGTTCAAGTTTAGCGGAAGCAGCTTTGATGGCATGTAGAGTAAAAAATATATATAAAGTTGCATGTTTGTCTTCTATATCTCCTAGATATAAAAATGTTTTACAATCCTATTTAATTCCACAATCCATAGAACTAGTATTCATGGATGCTAATAATTTAGATATTAAAGAAAATGAATATGCTTGTTTGATTGTTCAATACCCAAATTTTTATGGGTCTCTTGAAGATATGGAATATCTGCAAGATATATCTCATAAATCTAATGCATTATTCGTTGTGTCAGCTGATCCATTAGCAGCAGTTATGTATAAGGCTCCAGGAGATTATGGAGCAGATATAGTAGTTGGAGAAGGACAAAGACTAGGTATACCAATATCATATGGTGGCCCTTATATTGGTCTTTTTGCCTGTAAAAGTGAATACCTTCGTCAAATGCCTGGCCGTATCGTAGGAAAAACAATTGATAAGAAAGGTGACCCTGCTTTTGTGTTAACTTTACAAACACGTGAACAGCATATCAGAAGAGAAAAAGCTACTTCAAATATATGCACTAGTGAAGCTCTGATGGGGTTAATGATGACCATATATGTAGCAACCCTTGGTAAGTCTGGATTGAAGCAAGTTGCTTCTTCTTGCTTCCATAATGCTCACTATGCAGCTGATCAGATTTCAAAAATTGATGGTTTTGATTTGATTAATTCCAAACCTTTTTTCAATGAATTTGTTATTACTTGTCCAATTTCTCCAAAAGCAATTAACAAAAAACTTATTGAACTAGGAATTATTGGAGGATTAGACGTAAGTGATCAATTCAATAATGGAATATTGTTTTGCTTTACTGAAATACATTCTAAAGATTCTATTGATTCTTTAGTAGAAAGTCTTAAACAGGTTAATATATAGGAAACCTAATATGAGTGAATATAATAAAATGCCTTTATTGATGGATTTGAGTAGGAAGGATAAATTTGGAGTAAGTTTATCCGAAATTGATGTTCCTTTATCTGATCTACCAGAATCCTCACTTTTGCGTGAAGATATACAACTACCAGAATTGTCGCAATTGGATGTTGTTCGTTACTTTACAAATTTAAGTCAAATGAATTATGCAATTGACACTCAATTTTATCCTTTAGGCAGTTGTACTATGAAATATAACCCTAAAATTAATGATCAATTAGCATCTCTAAAAGGATTTAGTAGCATTCATCCTTTAATTGAAGAATCATTGGTACAAGGTTCATTAGAATTGATGTTTAATTTACAAAGTTATCTATCTAATATTTCAGGAATGACTGCTACAAGTTTATCTACTATGGCTGGTGCTCAGGGAGAATTAGCCGGAGTGTTAATGATAAAAGCTTTTCATGAGAAACAAACTAGTTCTTCAAAACGAAATATTATGTTAATACCTGATAGTGCTCATGGAACAAATCCAGCGTCTGCATCAATGGCTGGTTTTTTAGTAAAATCTATTCCATCAGATCAATATGGGAATATGGATATAGATATTCTAAAAGAAAATGCTAACGAAAACTTAGCAGGCATTATGTTGACTCTTCCCAGTACACTAGGTTTGTTTGATAATCAGATAGTGGAGATCTGTAAGATTGTGCATGAAGCTGGTGGCTTAGTTTATGGTGATGGTGCGAATATGAATGCCTGGATGGGGCAAACAAAATTAGGTGATCTGGGGTTTGACGTAATTCACATAAATCTTCATAAAACTTTTAGTACACCACATGGTGGTGGTGGACCTGGAGCAGGCCCAGTTTGTGTGAATGATACCTTGCTAAATTATCTTCCGGGTCCAATTGTACAACGAAATAATAGCTTATATGAATTTATAGAAATGCCAAATACCATAGGTCACTTAGGTACTTTTCATGGAAATTTCGGTGTGTTAGTAAGAGCTTATTGTTACATTAGGGCTTTAGGCAATGAAGGTATCCCTGAAGTAAGTAAAAATGCTGTAATGAATGCTAATTATATTATGAATAAATTAAAACATGCATATGATATAGGATTCGAAAATAGATCTATATGTATGCATGAAGTCGTTTTTACAGCTAGAAAACAAAAACAAAATGGAGTAAAAGGTTTAGATATAGCTAAAAGATTATTAGATTATGGTTATCATTCACCTACTATGTATTTCCCCCTAATTGTCGATGAAGCATTAATGGTCGAACCAACTGAGTCGGAATCAAAAAATACTTTGGATAAATTTATAGATGCTATGTTGCAAATAGCGATTGAATGTGAAAATAATACTGAGTTATTACATGAAGCACCCCATAATACACCAGTCCAAAGACTAGATGAAGCCTTAGCTGCTCGACAACCTAATCTCAAGTGGTCTGAAAAATAATGATGTTTTATGAAAAAAAATGTTGAAAATGAAATTGAAGAACTGTTAGCTCAGATCGAACATAAATATCCCTCAAATAATGCTTCTGATTCTAATTTCATTTTGTCAATATTAAAAAAACTTAAAATATTAAAACTTTTTAGTGGGATATTAATAATTACTTTATCTACTTTATTGATCACTAATGGTGTGATATCAATAGAACCTGTAATTATATTCTGCGTCCTCTTTTTTATATTTTTGATAGGTTATAAAACCTTAGGGAAATATAATCGACCAGCAAAGCGATGGAGGGGAGAAGTAATTGATGATTATTATAATAAAAAATCTATTTCTCAAATAATAAAGTCTTTTTTTATCAAAAGTTGATATTATCCTAAAAGTCCAAAACCACGCTTACGTATTGCAAGATTAACGAATGTTTCTGATCTTTTAATGCCTGGGGCTGTTGCAATACTTGTTCGTAATAGTTTACCTAATTCTTCTGTAGATGAGACTGCAACCCAAATAAATATATCAAATGTCCCAGTAGTTAATGCTACATATTGAGTTTCTTGTAAATTTGATAAATAATTTGCGACTTCATCTACTTTGTCAGGATCGCTTTCAATTCCAATTATTGCAACAGTATTATACCCAATCTTTTGTGGATCAGGTATTGCCATTATCCGCACAGTTTCATTTTGAATTAGTTTTCTTATTCTTCGGCGTATGGTACCTTCGCTTACATTTAAATCTCTTGCAATTTCTGCATTAGAGATTCTACCATTGTCACGCAGTATTTGAATTATCTTTTCATCTAATCTGTCCATTATTTTGCACATCCTTTTTGTATAATTGTGTGATTATTATCACAATATTAATTATACAAAAAGTTGTTGAAAATAACAATAATCTAGTTAATATGAAACTTATTTGTTAGCATTGTTAACGATTTTCGTACAGATATACTTTAGGAATTCACCCATGAAGCACTATTTTCGAAGAATTCTTTTTTCCAAATTGGCACATCTTTTTTTAGTCGATTAACAATATATTGAATTGATTCAAAAGAGGCTTGTCTGTGTGTAGAAGAAACTGCTACAACTAAACTAGTTTCACCTATACCAACAATTCCTATACGATGAGCGATAATAATATCGTGTATTTCCCATTTTTGAAAAATTTCTTTTTCAATTTCTTCTAGCATTAATTTAGCCATTGGTTCGTAGCATTCATATTCTAATTTTGTTACTTTTTGCCCCTCAGTATATTCTCTAGTTACACCTTCAAAAACCAAAATAGAACCACAAGAATCTTTTGTTAACTCTTGTTTGTATTTATTTGTTTCTAATATATTACTTGTTATATATATCAAATTATTTCCTTTTATCCTCCGCTTGCAGGTGGAATCAATGCTATTTCATCATCATTATGTAATTTATAGCTATCTTCTACATATGTCATATTAACAGCTATCATAATGCTTTCAAAGTAAGGGGTTATATTAGGTATTTCTTTTTTTAATACACCAATTATGTCAATAACAGTAGATGTTTCAGGCACATCCAATTGTAAAGATGATCGTTTTGCTATTTCTTTTAGATTTGCAAATAGAAGTATATTTATTTTCAATTTGACACTCTTACAATAACTGACATAGATTTTGGTTGATTTATTATAATATTAAGCCCTATATAAAGCAAAAAATACCATATTAAACTAATTTTTTTACTTTCTTGTTTACATAGCTCTAATATTGTTTTTTCGAATTTAGATTGTTAAAAAACAAGTGAAATAGTAATATTATTTAATCTACACATTACTAGGAGAAATTTAAATGTTTGAACCCGTTAATTCTAGACCAGATTTTATAGGTCTTGAATATGAGATGATGAAATTCTGGGATAAAGAAAGTATCGTTGAGAAATACTTAAATAAAAATAATGATGCTGATAAGAAGTATTCATTTATTGATGGTCCTATCACTGCAAATAATCCTATGGGAGTCCATCATGCATGGGGGAGAACATACAAAGATTTATATCAACGATATAAAACAATGCAGGGATATGAGCAAAGGTATCAAAATGGATTCGATGGGCAAGGTCTGTGGATAGAAGTTGAAGTGGAAAAAGAACTTGGTTTTAAATCTAAAAAAGATATCGAAAAATTTGGTGTTGATAAATTTGTCGAATTATGCAAACAAAGAGTTGACAAGTTTTCGGCGATTCAAACAAAACAATCTATCCGTTTAGGTTATTGGATGGATTGGGATAACTCTTATCATACAAAATCAGATGAAAATAATTACACTATTTGGCATTTTTTAAAAGTTTGTTATGAAAAAGGCTTACTATACGAAGGTAATGATGTAATGCCCTGGTGTAGAAGATGTGGGACTGGTTTATCAGAACATGAAATTGTTACCGAGGGTTATCAAGAAGTAACTCACAAAAGTGTATTTGTAAAATTTAAAATACAAAATACAGATAATGAATATTTAATAATTTGGACGACTACACCTTGGACGCTACCTGCAAATATTGCTGCTGCTGTAAATCCAGAATCAACATATATTAAAGTCGAACAAAATCAAGAATATTATTATATTGCCCAAAATGCTGTTTCCTTTTTGAAAGGACCATATGAAATCATTGAGGAAATTAAAGGAGAGACATTAGTAGGGATAGAGTATATTGGCCCTTTTGATAACCTTTCTATTCAGAAAGATGTTATTCATAGAGTTATTCCATGGGAAGAGGTTGGTGATGAAGGAACAGGTATTGTTCATATTGCTCCCGGTGCAGGTAAAGAAGATTACGCTTTAGGTAAAAAATATAATTTAACTACTATAGCCCCGATAGATGATTCTGGAGATTATGTAGATGGATTTGATAAATATACTGGTATGAACGTATCTACAGTAAACGATACTATATTCAGTGACTTAAAAGAAAAAAGTATCTTATACAAAATAGAACAGATTAAACACAGATATCCTGTTTGTTGGAGATGTGGTGAAGAATTAGTATTTCGTTTAGTTTCAGAATGGTTTATTTCAGTTGACCCATTTCGACAACAAATTATGGATGTTACTCGAAAAATTAGATGGATTCCAGAATTCGGATTAGCAAGAGAATTAGACTGGTTAAAAAATATGGATGACTGGATGATTTCGAAAAAACGGTATTATGGACTAGCTCTTCCGATTTATAAATGTGAAGAATGTAATGAATTTGAGGTTATAGGATCAGAATATGAACTGAAAGAAAGATCAATTGAGGGATGGGATTTATTTGAAGGACATTCTCCACATAAACCTTGGGTTGATTATGTAAAAATTGAATGTAAAAATTGTAAATCAGTATTATCTAGAATCAAGGATGTAGGAAATCCATGGCTGGATGCAGGTATTGTTCCTTATTCTACTTTGAAGTACAGATCGGATAAAGATTATTGGAGTAAATGGTTTCCAGCAGACTGGATTTCTGAAAGTTTTCCAGGGCAATTTAGAAATTGGTTTTACTCTATGTTAGCTATGAGTACTGTTTTAGAGAATACAGAGCCTTATCAAAATGTATTTAGTTATGCTTTAATGCGAGACGAAAAAGGCTATGAAATGCATAAAAGTAAGGGTAATGCTATATGGTTTGAGGATGCAGCAGATGACATGGGTGTTGATTCTATGCGATGGTTATATTCGCGTCAGAACCCAGCTAATAATCTTAATTTTGGTTTTAATGTTGCTAATGAAGTAAAGAGAAGATTTCTAATTCCTTTGTGGAATGTATATTCATTTTTTGTAACTTATGCAAATATTGATAATTTTGTTCCCTCTTTAGAAAACCGAAAATATACAAATTATTTAGATCGATGGATCATTTCAGAACTCAATGAATTAGTAGAATTTGTGACTAATAACTTAGATAACTATGATTCTGCAGCAGCAAGTTATAAAGTCGAAGAATTTATAGAATTATTATCAAATTGGTATGTAAGAAGAAACCGAAGAAGGTTTTGGAAATCTGAAAATGATGAAGATAAACAGTATGCATATCAGGCTTTATATGATTGCTTATACACATTATGTCATTTATTGGCTCCATTTATGCCATTTATAACTGATAAAATCTACCAGAATCTTGTTCGTTCACATAATACTCAAACCCCAAGTAGTGTTCACCTTGGTGAATGGCCTATAGCTGATAAAAATCTTATTGATCCTAATTTATCCTCACAAGTAAGATTATCGAAAACTCTTGTAAGTTTGGGGAGATCAGTTCGCCAAAAAACAGGTATAAGAGTTAGGCAGCCCATTTCACAAATTATTATTTCAGGAGCATTTATTTCTGATAATGAGTTACAAGATTATATGAATCAACAGATTAGTGAAGAACTAAACGTAAAAGAAGTTGTTTTTGATAATCAAATCGAAGGAATATTTAAATATATTGTCAATTTAAGGTATGACTTATTAGGTCCTAGATTAGGCAATGATATTAATCGTGTTTCTGATAGTCTAAAAATTATGGATACTGATTTGGTAGCGAGAGAAGCAATATCCAAAGGGTATGTGGAAATTGATGATATAAAGATCGATAAGGATGAATTCAATATCCAGATTGAGGATATTAGTCACTTTTCTTCTATATATGAAAATAATTATGTAGTCTCTCTTAATACTACGTTGGATGAAAATTTGATTAATGAAGGAATAGCAAGAGAATTTATTCATTATATACAGAATATTCGCAAAGAAGTAGGGTTTAATATCGAAGATCGTATAAATATTGAGTTTGAAGGGGATAAAGAATTAACCAGTGCGATATTACAATTTGAAAATTATATTAGCTCAGAGACTTTAGCTTTAAATATACAAGAATCAAATATTGAAGAAAATAGTGGTTTCAAGTCAACCATTCTAGGAAAAGATATTAGTTTAAATATTTCTAAGATACTTTAAAAAATCAGTATTACAATCTAGGTTGTTCTTCTAGAGTTATTAATATATTTTGCGAAATTTTATCTCGGATAATTGTCACAATTATTTCTTGACCAATCGATAGATAACCTGTTTGCCGTAATGTTTGTAATTCTTTAACATTTCTAATAGGTTTTTCGTCAATTGCTACTATAATATCATTCGCTAGAAGTCCGCCTTTTTCAGCAGGCCCATTAGGAGAAATAGATCTAATTAATACACCTTCGGTAACATTAAGGTCAAGTTCATCAATATTCTGCAAATCGATGTCTTGAGCCCCTATACCGATCCAAGGCCATATAACTTTGCCATTTTGAATCAATTGTTGCATTATTGTAGCTGCTGTTTCAGAACTTATTGCAAATCCAATACCATCTGTACTTGTTTCAACATATTTTATTGTATTAATACCTATGACATCTCCATTTAAGTTTAATAAGGGGCCACCACTGTTGCCTGGATTGATTACTGCGTCTGTTTGAATTAGTTCAGTTAAATATGTGCTATCAATAGCTAGTTCTCTTTCTAAGGCACTTACTATACCTAATGTAACAGTCGGTTCACCTTCCAGACCAATAGCATTTCCAATAGCTACGACCCAATCTCCAACACGGAGGTTATTATTAGGGGATATTGATAATGGTTTTAACCCAGATTTATCAACTTTAATTACTGCTAGGTCAGTAAGAGGGTCTTGCCCAATCAATTCAGCTTCGGATTGAGTTTCATCATAAAAAGAGACGGTTATGGTATTAGCTAGATCTACTACATGACTGTTAGTTAATATATATCCATCTTCTGAGATGATAATTCCACTTCCTGCACCGTCACTATCTTGTCTACCAAAAAACGTATTTTGAGTACTGCTAATTACAATTGAGACAACTCCTGGTCTCGCTACTTCAACCATATTGGCAATTGAGGGTAGGACATTGGGAGTAGCTAGGCTGGAAGTATTGTCGTTTGTATTTGTCTTGTTAGCAATTGAATTTTTAAGTGTTTGTAATTCATTTCTAATACTACTTATTTCATTTAAAAGTTGTTTATTTTCTTCAACTTCTTGTAATTCTTGTTTTTCGTTGTCTTTATTCTCATCATTGGATCGCAAGGAGTTACAACTAATAATTGTAGTGGACATAACTAATATTAAGAGGGTGATTATATATTTTTGTAGGTTCATGTGTTTGTTTTTCTTTATTTATAATTATAAACGAGTTTTTTAATTATTTGTCAGAGCTTTGTTTTGGATATCTACAAGATAATCTATCCCACTTGCTCCAAGTTTGATCATTTCATTTGCTGTATTTATTGAAAATGGAGATTGTTCTGCTGTACCTTGAATTTCAATAATTTCATGATTATTTGTCATCACTATATTCATATCTACATCAGCAATACTATCTTCTTCGTAACATAAATCTAATAGTATATTGTTTTTTACAATTCCTACACTTATAGCAGCTAATTGAGATTTTAATGGATTTTGTTCTAAATCTTTTTCAAGAATCATTTTATCAAATGCTTTACATATGGCAACATAAGAGCCTGTGATTGCGGCAGTTCTTGTCCCTCCATCAGCTTGAAGTACGTCACAATCAATATATATCGTACGCTCACCAATTATAGTTAAATCGGTTATAGCTCTCAGTGACCTACCTATTAAGCGTTGGATTTCTTGTGAACGACCTTTTGGACGATTACTTGATTCCCTTTGTGTTCTGGTATGTGTTGATCTCGGTAACATAGAGTACTCTGCAGTTATCCATCCTTTTCCGGTAGAACGTAAAAATGTAGGCACTGTATTTTCAATAGATACAGCACAAATTATTTTTGTAGAGCCAACCTCAATTAATACTGAACCTTCAGCATATTCTTGTATGTTATGTGATATCTGAGTCTTTCGAGGTTCATTTGCACCTCTACCGTCTTTTCTTTCCACCTATTTCTCCTTGTGTTATCTTAATTTAATTATACCGATAAAGCTGAAAAAATGGTATCTTCACCTTTTTGTTCATTATTGTTCGTATGTATTATTTTGTTGTTTCTTTAAAACATGATATTATTTATAACCACGGTAAATTCGATTGTTGTTGAAAGGAGCAATAATATGCCTGAAATAGCTTTTCACAAAGGTGAGTTTGTACCTTTGAAAGATGCATCAGTAGGAGTGATGACGCATGCTTTACATTATGGTACCGCTGTGTTTGAAGGTATTAGAGGTAATTGGAATGAAGAAGATGAATCTACATACATCTTTCGACTTAAAGAACATTACGAACGCCTTTTATCAGGCTGTAAATTAATGAGAATAAAAGTTCCTTATACAGTTGAGGAAATGTGTAATATTACGAAAGAATTAGTAGAAAAATGCGAATATAACCAAGATGTTTATATTAGACCTTTGGCTTACAAAGGGGCTGAACGTGTAGCGTATTTAGATCTTAGTAAACTCGAGGATGATGGATTTACAATTGTAGTTGTTCCTCTGGGAGATTATTTAGATACTGAAAAAGCTGTAAAATGTTGTACCTCTTCGTATCGGAGGATGGAAGATTATATAATACCACCACATTTAAAAATCAGTGGTTTGTATGTAAATAGTATTCTTGCAAAAACTGAAGCCATAGTAGCAGGATTTGATGAAGCTATCTTGCTAAATCAACAAGGTCGAGTTTCTGAAGGTACAGGAGAAAATATTTTTATATTTAGAAACGGGGTATTATCTACTCCTCCATTAATAGATAACCTACTACCAGGTATTACTCGAGATTGTGTAGTAGACATAGTAAAAAACGAACTAGGCTTTGATGTTGAAGAAAGAAGTATTCCAAGGTCTGAGTTGTATCTAGCAGATGAAATCTTTTTGACAGGTACAGCTGCTCATGTTCAAGGAGTGGGTTCTATTGATAATCATGATATTGGTGATGGTCAAATGGGCCCATTAACACGCCAAATACAATCCTTGTATTTTGATATTGTGACAGGTCGGAATATTAAATATAGTCATTGGTGTACTAAAGCATAAATAATTAAGGTATTAAATCTCTATATACTTTTGATATTTGTAATGCAGAGGAATCCCACGTCATATTAGTAGATTTGTTATATCCATTTTCTGCAAGAACCAGATTCAGTTGATTATTAGAAAGTAATTCCTCAATTGCAGCGGCTAGTTTTATTGGGGAGTTAACTTCAACTAATACACCATTATGATGATCCTCAATTATGGATTCTAATCCAGGAACTTTAGTACCAATTACTGTTGTTTTACATGCCATGGCTTCTAAAGCTACTAAGCCGAAGCTTTCATAATGAGAAGGTATCACACATAAACTTGCTGCATTGTAATACAAAGGTAATAGAGTTTGTTCAACAGGTCCTATAAATGTAATATGTTCGTTTAATTCATATTCTATTATTAAATCAAGAGCTTTTTTAGTTGTAAGATTTTGAGTAGTGTTGTCTCCAATTATTAAAAGTTTTGGATGGTTGTCACCTTTTAGGTATTTCATAGCCTCAATAAGAACGGGTAACCCTTTTATAGGGTCGATACGACCAACATAAAGAATTATAGGATGTTTATCTAAACCTAATTGTTTTATTGATTTACTCATGCTTAATGGATTAAACAGTGATAGGTCGACACCAGGGGGAATGACATTAACCTTAGATGAATTTGCTTCGTGATATTGAATAAGAACTTCTAATTCATGAAAAGTAGAGACAATAATACTATTTGTGTTTATTACTATTTCTTTTTCTTTATTAGAACGTAATATAGATTCTTTTTCTTGTCCGTAAGTTTGATTTTTTATTTCTGCTAAGGTGTGAAAAGTTACAACATTCTTTATATCTAAATGTCTACTTAAATCAATTCCTATTAATGCAGATAACCAGTAATGACTGTGGATGATGTCATAAGTTAGTTTATTATCTTTAATATAATTTATAAGTTGTATTTTGAATGGTTCTATATATTCATATAAGTTTTCTTTAGGAACGTTTTCTGGAACAGAGTCTATGTGAATTAATTTGATATTTGAACTTATATTCACTATTTTATCTGTGCATTCAGAATGGCTTTTAGTAAAAATATCAATTGAAAAACCTAATTTTTCGAGTCCGAGACTTAATTTAGAGATATATACATTCATTCCGCCTGCAGACTCTGTCCCCAATTTATTAAGGGGGCAGGTGTGAAATGATAAAACTAATAAATTTACTTTAGGTTTATTCAAAACATTATTGAGTATTACTTTTTTATTAATTTGATTGTGTAAATTGTTGTATCTTGTGCACC
>CAYOMB010000001.1:0-3887 GCA_964404955.1 uncultured Dehalococcoidia bacterium | reverse complement strand
TTGAGTATTACTTTTTTATTAATTTGATTGTGTAAATTGTTGTATCTTGTGCACCAAGATGGTACTTATAACTCTCATCACCACGAAGGAAATCAAAGCAGTCAAATTTATATTCTATCGAGTCCTTTAAAGAAGTGGCATTTAGCAATAAACCACAACTTAAATGTTGATAATCTGGATCAAATCCACTGTTATATAAATAACGAATATTGTTATAATCAAATGCGATACAAGCCGAAACTTTTTTATTGTCAATTTCCATAAAATAAAGGCGTGTCCAATTTTCTTTAGATAGTTCTATACATAGTTTTTCAAAGTATACTTTCATTATAGGAGTTAAAAACTCGGCTTTATGATGGCCACTTTTGGACATTAATGAAAAAAAATCATCCATAGAATTTGCAATATCTTCACTACTAGTTAATTGTTGTATTGAATGATCAGTTTGATCGCCTAACCTTCTGAATTTTCTTCTTAACTCATGCCTATCCTTCTTATTTAAAATAGAAAAATAAGATTCCCAGTCCTTTGGTAATTCAAGTAGGGGGCACACATCCTCCGATGATTTCTCGAAATCCCATTCTTTTGACTCTGCTAAGTTTTTCATAGATTGTACGGTAGTAGAAGTCTCTGGTATAGAATTGATCTCTATTGATGAGTAATTGATATTATTGAAGTATTCACCAATCTCATGAAAGAACGCTGATTCATTATTTGGAACAACAAGGAAATCTTGATAATCATAGACATCTTTAGAACCTATTAGTGTCAATCTATCATTTTGATTTAACATAAATGGCGCAATTCCAATTACCTCACCATTATTTGATATTTCTAAAATATTTAAAACATTATTTTCATTAAAGATGCTAAACCATGTTTTTTGCCATTCTATTGTTTGAAATATAGAGTGTTTGGGTATTCGAGATAATATTACGTTCCAGGTATCAGTAACAGATTCGAAAGTTTCATGAATTTTAATATTTTCCAATTTTCTCCTTTATAAATTCAAAATAGCTTCTTTTACAATTTCAATTTCTGGTTTTATATTTATCGGTTTTGAATTGAATTGTTTTTCTGCTAATTCAGGTTCCTTTAACCCAGATCCTGTTACAACACAAACTATAGTCTTATTTTTTATACTTTGTGGATTTATAGTGTTAGTTTTTATCAATCCCGCTAGAGATGCAGCAGAAGCTGGCTCGCAAAATATACCCTCTTGGCTTGCCAACATTTGATAAGCAGATAATATTTCAGTATCAGTTACTGAATCTATAGATCCTCCAGATTCATTGCGTGCAGTTATAGCACTTTCCCAGCTAGCAGGATTCCCTATTCGTATTGCTGAGGCAATTGTTTCAGGTTGTTCAACTGGTTTACCACTCACAAGTGGTGCAGCTCCAGCCGCCTGATAACCTAGTAGTTTAGGTAATTTAGTAGATTTTTCGTATTTAAAATACTCTGTAAAGCCTTTCCAATATGCTGTTATATTTCCAGCATTTCCAACTGGAATAAATAAATTGTCTGGAGAGTCACCTAACTCGTCTACTATTTCAAAAGCTGCAGTTTTTTGACCTTCAATTCTGTAAGGATTAATCGAATTGACAATTGTTATATTGTTATCGTTAGATAATTCTCGTATTATTGATAATCCTTGATCAAAATTACCATCAATGCTGATAATTTTGGCTCCATAGGCAATTGCTTGAGCAAGTTTTCCTGAAGCAATTTTCCCGTTAGGTACTATCACAATAGTTTTTAATCCAAATCGTGCTCCATATGCTGCTGCCGATGCACTAGTATTTCCTGTAGAAGCACATGCTATTATTTTACTTTTTGATTCTAAAGCTTTTGATATAGCAAAAACCATGCCTCTATCTTTAAAAGAACCAGTAGGGTTGCAACCTTCAAATTTAAAATATAAATTATCACACTCAATAGTTTTAATTATGTTTGTGGATTTTATTAAAGGAGTTTGTCCCTCACCCATAGTGATAATTGGGGTATCTTTATTTATAGGTAAGTATTTTTTATAGTTTTGTATAACGCCTAGGTTCATTAATAAGCCAATTTATTTCGTTAATATTTAGCAAGCTAAGTTTAGCACAAAGTTAGCTATGATAGTAGTTATTCTCTATTGAATCTTTTCTTAATTCAGGTCTTCGATTCTGACTAGGCTATCTATTGATTTAATTTGATTTGATTTCTGAATTTGTGTAATTGCTGTATTTAAGTTATTGACAACAGCTGGATGTGTAACCATTACTAACTCAGCTATATTATTTGGTTGATTATGTGTAGTTTGAAGAACGGATGCAATACTGATGCTGTATTTACCTAAAATACTAGCTATTTCTGCAAGTACTCCAGGTTTATCTTCTACCGACATTCGTACATAATAAGAAGAACTCGTATGATTATAATCGATATACTCAATTGTAGAATTACTTATATTTTCAGGAGCATTGATATGTGTGTTTTGTATATTATTAGCAATTGAAATAATATCGCTTAGAATAGCACTTGAAGTTGATTTAGGCCCAGCGCCCTCACCATGAAAAATGATATTTCCTATTGGATCTCCTTTTATTTCTATAGCATTATATACACCTTCTACTTTAGATAATAAATGTTCATTAGAAATTAAACAGGGATGAACTCTTAAAGAAACATTTTCAGGATTCAATTCCCCAACCGCAAGGAGTTTTATTGTATAACCTAAATCTCGGGCATATTTAAAATCTATAGCAGATAGTTTTGTTATTCCTTCAATAAATATATTTTCTTCAGTTACTTTCTTGTTCAAGACAATAGATGCAAGTATAGATAATTTATATGCTGCATCAATACCTTCTATATCACTCGTTGGATCTGATTCAGCATAACCCAATTCTTGAGCTTGTTTGAGAGCATTTTCAAACGTTTGAGTGCCTGAAGACATACTAGAAAGGATATAGTTGGTGGTTCCATTGATAATAGCATTTATTTTACTAATACTATTGGCAATTAAGCTTTCATATAATGGTTTAATTATTGGTATTCCAGCTCCTACACTCGCTTCATATAGTAAGAAAACGCTATTGTTTCTTGCCCGAATTAATAATTCATATCCATATTTTGACATTATAAGTTTATTAGCAGTTACGACATTAATATTTTTATCTATAGCACTATTTATCATTTTAAGAGCAATTTGATCTCCACCAATTAATTCCACAATGAGATTTATATTATCATCGTTTAAAATGTCTTCAGCATCATTTGTTAATTTGTCGGTAGGGATAAAATCTGGTCTTTTTTTATTAATATCATTAACTAATATCTTAGATAAATTTATTTGGACATTCGATTTTTCATCATTAATAATATTCTTGTTATGAATCAACTGATAAGCTACTTCTGTGCCTACTGTACCTAAACCCAGTAATCCAATGTTAATATTTTCTTTTTGCATTGTTTAAAACCTAACCAACATATTGGCTAATTTTCTCGACCATCCATTGATAGTCTTGAGAATTGAAATTGATTTGAACATCCAATTGATCTCTTTGTTCATTTAGCCATGTATTTGTTATATTTTGTCGTAATATTTTAGTGATTTTTTCTTGTAATGGTTGAGGCTCTGGTCCATCAGTAACCTGGACTATTACCGAACTTTGGTTAGTTAATATTGGTTCACTATATGTATTTAACTCCATCGTGAAAATCGTTGGATCAAGTTCTGGAAATGCACCTTCTGGAACCCATCCTACTAGACCGTTATCATCTGCATATGCATCATTTTTCATGTATATTCTTGCAATTTGGCTAAATTCGGCTCCAGATTGTAATTGTTCGTATGCCTGTTCTGCCAAAGTTAGTTCAGCAAATTTTATATATTTTAGGTT